>VGYL01000268.1 GCA_016872975.1 Planctomycetota bacterium | reverse complement strand
GGGCGATATCCCCGCGCAGGTAGTGCCTCGGCCCGGGGGTGCGGTCGCTCAGCGACCGGCAGAATATTCCTCCGGCCACAAGCCCTGGGAGCGTGTCGCCGAGCCGGCCTTCGATGGGACCGCAGGGGTACGTCGCTGGCATCCAGCCATGTGACACCCAGCCCTTGCAGAAGTGGCGGGCGGCCCCTATCATGCGAGGGAATCGGTTTTGAGATTTCCTTGGGTCCGTGCTCAGAACACGTGCCGACGAGGACGGAATCTGAGGGGATGAATCAAGGATTCCTTTGCCCGAGGCATGGAAGTCCGTAAGTCCGGAATTATCAGGGTCTCTCCCCTATGTCGAGAGTGATTGTCAGAGGCCCCGTTATGCTGAACGGGGAAGTCGCCGTGCGCGGCGCCAAGAACGCCGCGCTGCCGATCCTCGTGGCGGCGGCCATGTCCTCCGAAACCGTGGTGCTGCAGAACGTCCCGACGGCATTGAGCGATGTCCACCACCTGTTGGCGGCGCTGCGGCACACGGGCGCTCGTTGTACGGTCCAGGAGGACCGGGTCGAGGTCGACAGCGGCGCTCTGCGGGAGACGATCATCCCGGCCGAGAGCGCCGGCCGGGTCCGGTCGTCCCTTCTTTTCCTGGGGCTTCTGTTGGGAAAGATGGGCCACGCCCGCATCGCCCTGCCCGGCGGCTGCGACCTGGGCGCCCGCAAGTACGACCTGCACATCGAAGGGCTGAGGAAACTGGGCGCCGAGGTCCGGTGCGACGAGCAAGGCATCGAGGCGCACGCCGACGGACTGGTCGGCAGCGACATCGAGTTCTACCTGCCGACGACCACCGGCACCGAGAACCTCATGATCGCGGCGTGCTTCGCGCGCGGCCGGACCCGGATCTACAACGCCAATACGCGCCCCGAGGTGAAGAACCTGGGCGCGTTTCTCAATGCGATGGGCGGCCACGTCACCGTTCGGAACCGTGTCGTGGAGATCGAGCCGCCCCAGCGGCTGCGCGGCTGTCACTTTGCCGTCATGCCCGGCTGGGACGAAGCGCTGACCTACATCATCGGGTCCGCCCTGACCGGCGGGGAGCTGCGCGTCAAAGGTTTCTCCCTGGACACCGTTCAGCACGATGTCGCCATTCTCCGGCACGCGGGCGTGGACGTGTTCGAGTGGGGGGGCTCCGTGTTCGCCTCGGCGCGGAACCGGGCGCTCAAGCCGTTCGACCTGTTCACCGGGCCGTACCCGGCCGTCAATTCGGACATGCAGCCGATCTTCGCGGCCCTGGCCAGCCAATGTCACGGCGAAAGCAGCATCACCGATCAGCGGTTCACGGAGCGATTCGCCTACGCCGCCCAGTTGCGCCGCCTGGGCGCGGAAATCGAGAGCTACGGGAACTCCGCGGTGATTCGGGGCCCCTGCACGCTGCGGGGCGGCCGGGTGCAAGCCCTGGACCTCCGCTGCGGCGCCGCCTTGCTGTTGGCCGCTCTCAAGGCCGAGGGGGCGACGCACATCGAGGAGGCCGGTCATATCGGCCGCGGCTATGAGGATGTGGCCGCAAAGATGAAAGCGCTGGGAGCCGATGTCGAGCACATTCAGGAATAGGGCGGGAGTGTTCATGGGGACTATGCTCCGGTACGGCGGCCGCGCGGCGGACGGCCTCCTCCCGTGCGGCGGTTTCGGGGAGAAGGGCCCAAGACGGCGATGCGCCTGACCTACATCATCGGAGTCAAGCCCATTTCGAGCGGCTTGGGCGGCCACCACCGCAGTCTCGGGGCGTTGGTGGAATGCATGATGCGGCACGGGCACCCGTGCCACATCGTGACCATCACCCGCACGATCGATTCGCCGGTGCTGCGGGATCTGAGTTGCCCTCAGGACATCGTGTCTTTCGCGCCGCACCGGCCGCTGCGCTTTCTGCGGACATTACGGCGGGCCGTGTCGGCGTCGGCGCCGGACGTGGTCCACTGCTTCGATCTGGAATCGTTCTTCCACAGTTTCAATGCGGGTATCCCACACCGGTATCCTGCCGTCTTCTCGAAATGCGGCGGGCCCACGTACCGGCGCGCCCATCCGGTTCCCAATGATGTCGTGCTGTTCAGCGCGGAGGACCTGCGCTGGTTCCAGGGGAGGCCCCAGTACGCCGCGACGCGATTCCATCATATCCCCAACCGGGTCGCACCGGTTCCAGGCGATCCGGGCAAGTGCGCCGAGATCCGCGCGCTGGCGGGAGGGCGCAAGACGATCCTTCGGGTCTGCCGGATCGGGGCCGCACACGAGCAGTCGATTCGCGCCGGGGCGGAGTTGGTCGGCCGCTTGCGGCGGGCCGGGCTGGAGGTGGTGCTGGTCGTGGTCGGGGCGATCGAAAGGCCGGAGATCTTTCAGCGGCTCGTGTGCGATCTGGGGGATTCCGTTGTCTTTCTCACTGAGGAAAGGTACTGCCGCCAAGGCGCGGCACTTCTGGAAGCGGGCGACCTGGTTTACGGCACCGGTCGCGGCTTCATGGAAGGGGCCTGTTTGGGAAGACCCCTGCTGGCTCCCGTGGCCAACAGCCGCTGTCCGGTGCTCGCCACGGAGGCGGATTTCGACAGGCTCCTGCAGTGCAATTTCTCCGCCCGGGCCGTGGTTTCCCCGCTCGATGAAGAGGCCAACCTGCGCGACATCGTCTTGTGCCTGACCGACCGATCCGTATGGGAGAACAAGAGCGCCGAGAGCCTGGACTGGTACCGGCGCTTCTTTTCCATCGAAGCGGCCTATGAGCGCTACTTCGCGGTGTATCGCGGAGCACGCCCGATGGCCTATCGATTGAGCCAGCAGGTGCACTGCCTCGCCTGCGCCGCCTATCTGCATCTGTTGCAGGGAATCCGGCTCGGCCGCTCTCCCGGGGCACGGGCACGGGAGGCCCTCGTATGACCCGCGCGAAAACCCCGACAGGAGGATCATGAAGATCGGTTTTCCCCACCGGCCGAATCCGATTGGAGGCACCGGGAGCTTCCAGGAGAGGCTGTCCGCGCAGTTGCGGCATCTCGGCTGGCAGATCGTGTATCCGCAGGACCGGATCGCTCCGGACGTTGCCCTGGTGGTCGCGGGCACCCGGAGATTGGGCTGGCTGCGGCGCTGCCGGCGGCAGGGCACGCGCATCGTGCACCGGCTGGGCGGGATGAACTGGCTCTACCGGGTCGGATGCCGAACGGAAGGGCGGCACGTGCTCCCGGCGTTGCGCAATCAGATCTCCGCCATCATTCGGGCGCGCTTCGCCGATACGGTGGTCTATCAGAGCGAATTCGCGCGCGACTGGTGGAACCGGGAATACGGCCCATGGCCGGGGCACCAGGTCATCGTCCGCAACGGCGTCGATCTCCAGGTATTCCGGCCCCGGACGCAGGACCATCGCCGGCGCCTGGTGTGCGTGGAGGGAATCGTCGAGTACTCCCCGGTCAATACCGGGATCATCGAGGCGTTGGCGCGGGAGGTCGAGTTTCGCGGGCTGGCGGAGGTGTTCGAAATCTACGGGAAGGTCAGCGAGGCGATGCGGCGCCGATACGCGGGGTTTCGCAGGGTGCGGATCATGGGGCCGGTGCCCCGCGACCGCATCCCCGCGGTCTATCCGGGCGCGGTCTTTGTCTCGCTGGATGTGAATGCCGCCTGTCCCAATTCGGTGATCGAGGCCCTGGCGTCCGGCTGCCCGGTAGTCGGCTTTGCGACGGGCGCCCTGCCGGAACTGGTGCCGCCGGAAGGTGGTATCCTGGTGCCGTACGGCGCGGATGTTTGGCGGCTGCAGGAGCCCGCCTACGGCGCTCTGGTGGACGCCGTCGCCCAGGCCCTCGCGCGCAGATCCGAATTTTCCGGGCCGGCCCGCGCCGTGGCCGAGGCCCGGTTCGATTTTGCCGAGGTTCTACAGTCCTACCTGAAACTGCTGGGCGGGAGTCCTTGACCGGCCGTCCATCCTGTTTTCATGCCTGGTTCAGTTCCGGCCGAGTTGTGGTGGCGCGTGTCCGGAACATCTCCGCGTAGGGCGAGCGTGGGTTCCCAAACGCGATGAATCGCGTTTGGGAGACCCGTCCCCGCTCGGCGAAAGTCGGGCGAGGACGCCCAACCCACGAAGAAACGCCTCGCGGCGTCACTACAAACACGCCCACCGTCGCATGGGGACCACTCGGCCGATCGCACGAGGCGTTACCCGATTCTGAACCAGGCCTGTTTTTTCCCGGTTTCCTGCGGATCGGCGAATATTCTGTTGACGGCCGTACCGCGGACCGCTATACTACCTGCCTGACACAGACACAAACACGTTGTGAGGGCGCCGTGCAGGCGTCAAGCAGCGGGGGCCGCGAAGAAATCCCGGTTGAAACCAGAGAATGGGTCTATTGGCGTTTTCCGACGTCACAGTCTCAAGGAGAATACGATGATTGACGCGACGCAACATACATTGGCGATTTTCAGCATGCCCGGGCACACGGAATGGCTGGTCATTCTCGTCATTGCCCTGTTGATCTTCGGCAAGCGGCTGCCCGAGATTGCCCGCAGCATCGGCAGGAGCCTGACGGAGTTCAAAAAGGGCGTCAACGAGGCCAAGGAGTCCACGGACGACGTGGTCAGCGACGTCAAGCAGATCAAGACCGACGTCGTGAACGATGCCAAGCAGGCGTCCGGCCTGAACGACGCGGATTCGACCCGCTGATCGCTCCCCCCGGCGTTTCTTGTGTAAGATGTGGAATGGTGGAATGATAGGTCGAGGCGCGCCTCGCGCCACCCCATACTCCATCATTCCCATATTCCAGTATTCCAACTATTCTTAGCGACTGGCATGGCCAAGATCCGAAGAAACCTGGACCCGGCGAACTGCGTCATGTCGTTGGGCGACCATCTGGAGGAATTGCGCGCCCGGCTGATCCTGGCCCTGTTGGGCCTGGCTCTCGGAGCGGTGGTCAGCCTGATCTTCGGCCGGCAGATCCTGCATATCATCGAAAGGCCGTACAAGGCGACCGTCCAGGAGAGATTTCAGAAGGTCGAGGTTCCGCGCCTCGAGACCGAGTCTCTGGAGTTCGTGGAGGTGTTCTTTGCGACCTTGACGAGCCGGCTCGCCGCCGATCCCAATGCGGCGCCGGCTCTGAATCCGAGCCGCATAGCCCTTCTCCATGAGGTGTCCAGCCAAGCCGTGAAAGAATGGACGGAGCAGAAGCGGCTGGCGGCGGCCGATGGGTCGCTGCCGCGTGAGTACCGCCATATCGTGACAGCCCCGGCGGAGGCCTTCACCATGTATATGAAGGTCTCTCTGATCGCGGGCCTGATCCTGACGGCGCCCTGGGTCTTCTACCAGATCTGGATGTTTGTGGCCGCCGGCCTGTATCCGAAGGAACGGCACTACGTCTATCGGGCGGTGCCTTTTTCCGCCGGGCTGTTCATTGTCGGCGCTTTGTTCTTCCTGTTCATTATTGCTCCCATCACCCTGGGCTTCTTTCTCAAATTCGGGGATGCCGTGGGCGTTACTTCCCTCTGGTCGCTGCAACGGTACGTCTCCTTCGTCACTCTTCTGATGCTGGTCTTCGGCATTGCCTTTCAGACGCCGATCGCCGTGTTCATTCTGGTTCGCTTGAGCCTTGTATCCGTCCAGACCCTTCGCAGCGTGCGCAAGTATGTCGTTCTTGGCTTGGCCTTTCTGGCCGCCGTGGCGACCCCGCCCGACCCGCTCTCCATGGTCTTGCTGCTGATTCCTCTGTACGCTCTGTTCGAGCTCGGCATCCTCCTGTCCATCTTTGCCGAGAAGAAGGCCAAGCAGCAGGAGACGGAAGCCCTGCAGACCTGACCGGCTCCCGACGGTCCACCATGCGGCGGAGGAGGCCATCATCCTGTCCGTGGGGTCTCGTGGCATCGGCATCCTGCCGATGATCCATGGGCTGGAAGCCTCATTGTTCTACACGTCTTTCGAATTGTAGGCATGATTGTGGGCCAATGAGTGGCATCGCCAAGGGCAGAGCCCTTGGCGATGCCACCCAAACCGCGAAATCCTCACGTGGAATCGACATCACACTCGGATTCTGCCTGGCTGGCATCGCCAGGGCCGAATGCCCCGACGATGCCAGCCAATGAGTCAAATGTTCCAGAGGACGCCGTTGCCCGGCTTGGCGGTGCCGGTCACGGCTTGGCGACCCGGATATCGTCGACGAACAGTCTCCCGGCGCCGCCCGGCGTTGGCGTCGTGCGGTTGCCCACGCCGAGGTAAAGCGTCTTGACGGCCGTCATCCGAACGCCGGCATCGCTGAAGGCGCTGAGCGGGATCTTCCACGTGCGCCAGCTCGTCGCGCGGAAGGCGGCGGCATCGGGATGCGTGACGACCGCGGTGCGGCCGGAGCTGTCCTTGACCGCAACGTAGATCGGGCCGGCCCCGTTCGTGGCCTGACCCCGAAGGTTGAGCACCAGGATCTCCACGCCGCCGACCGTCCAGTCCTGTGCTTTGGCCCAGGTTCGCTCGGCCTCCGAGTAGTAGGGGGCCTTCACGTTATTGTAGTCCAGGGGCATCGATTGCTTGCCGCTGCGCACGATCGTCTGCTCGGCAAACGGAGCCTGGATATTGCCGACGGTCGAGCCGGTGTTGTTGGTCCAGCCGTCGATCCAGGTCTCGTAGATGCGATTGCCGTCGTTGTCCGTGTAGCTCTCGAAATCCTCGACGGGCAGGTGCGTGGTGAAGCTCCAGACCGGGCCGGGTTTGACCGCCGCGGGAACCACCGTCTCGTCCACCCGCCAGTAGTAGGTGGTTACGCTCTCCAGCGTGCCCGGGCTGAAACTCGTCGTTGTTACGGAGCCCTTGTCGGCACTGGCGGCGCCCTGCACGACGGCCTCGCGATTGCTGCTGAAGAAGACCTGATGCTTGACGGCGGCCTGGCCGGGCGCCCACTTGAGTGTCGCGGCCGGCGCGACATCGACCGACCCATCCGGCGGATCGGGCAGGTAGGCGGTCAAGGCCTGCGTCGTGAAGCTCCAGACGTGGCCCGGGTTGACCGTCTTCATGTCGGCCTCGATCCCGTCGACCCGCCAGTAGTACGTGACGCCCGGCTGCAGGGGCGGAATGTGCCAATACATCGTCACGGGTGAGCGGGCCTGGACGAGGTTGGCCGGCCCGAGGTCCGGAGTTATGCCGAAATAGACGTCGTAGAGCACCGCCTTGTAGCCCGCCTTCCACCGCAGCAGCGGCGTGACCACGCCCACGGCGCCGTTCGCCGGCTCCGGGTCCTTGACGGCTTTCGACGGCGCGCACAACACCTCGACCTCGGCCGCCGTCAGCGCGTGATCGTAGAGCCGGAAGTCGTCCATCATCCCGTGGAAGACCCGCTGGACTTTGTCGCCGTAGACGCCGATCAGGACCGGGGCATCGATGTTCGGACCGATGGAGAAGGGTTTGGGACCCTGCTCGTCGATGCCGTTCAGGTAGCAGCGCAGGTTCGTGCCGTCGAACACGAAGGTCAGGTGCGTCCACTCGTTCTTCGGCATGACGGAGAACGCGATCGATCCGGCGGCCTGGTAGGAAATGCCCACCCGGTCGGTGTACGCGGCGTTCGTATGGGCGCCCCACAACTCCACCTGGAACATCATCGTCGTGGCGCCATACGAGTTGGATTTGGTGAGGAAATGCTGGAACGTCCCGGTCCCATCCCAGTATGCCCAGAGGGCGAGGGAGAACTTGCCTTTGCCGTTGGTGGGGTCCCAGACGCCGCAGTCCACGCCCCCGCAGGGGTTGAAGGCCAGGGCGCTGTCCAGGCCGTTCACGCCGGTCGCCCAGGCCGGGGTCCCGAGGATCTTGCCATGATGATTCTTGCCCGAGCTGTCCTGGGCGGTATCGCCCGAGCCTTCGTCGAATTTCCAGTGGCCGATGAGGTCGCCGAAGGTTGAGCCGGCCAGGGTCAGCACCAGCAGGCAGGATACGACATGGACGGATCTCTTGCACATACTCTTCCTCCTTTGCCACAAACCTATCGAATGGTGCCCCGGCCCAAGGCAGGATTCCTGCCACCGGTCGGGATCTTACTGAAAATGGTTGCACGCAGGATGTCAAAGCAATGCCGGTTCGTCTACCATCCCTGCTTGTACCAGATTGCAGATGGGATTTCAAGAAGAATCTGCCGGCCGCGAGCCGTCGCGGGTGCATGACCGTTCCTGCGCGGGTGTCCCGGCCGGTCCCGACCGCCTTTTCCTTTACCGTGCCGGGACCGAAGATCCGTTGCCCCGGAGGCGTGCA
>VGYL01000267.1 GCA_016872975.1 Planctomycetota bacterium | reverse complement strand
GTATCCGCTGTGGGAGGGGGCGGTTTCGCATTTGTTCTACGCGCAGCGGCTTTATCAGTTCCCGCTCGGGGTGTTCGGGGCGGCCTTGGCGACGGCTATCTTTCCGGTGATGAGCGCCGACGCCGCGCGGCAGGATTTCCCGGGGCTGTGCGCCACCGTGGCGCGCGGGTTGCGGTGCACGGTTTTTGTGGCGCTGCCGGCGACGGTGGGGCTTCTCCTGGTCAGCCGGCCGGTCGTGGCCGCGATCCTGCAGCGGGGCGAGTTCACGCCGGCCGATACGGACCAGACCGCCATCGTGCTGTCCTTCTACACCGTTGGTCTGCTCGGCTATTTCGCCCAGCAGGTGCTGGCCCGCGCCTTTTTCTCGCTGCAGGAGTCCCGGGTCCCGGCCAGAAGCGCCGTTCTGTCGATGGTCCTCAATCTCATCCTGAACCTGGCCCTGGTCTGGTTCCTCGGGGCCGGTGGCCTGGCACTCGCGACCGCCGTCTGTTCCTACGTGCAGGTGGCCATCCTGGCCGCGGCTCTGCGACGTCGCCTGGGCTGGACGATCCTTGCGGGACTGGGCGCCGCGCTCCGCGATACGATCCTGGCCACCTTGGCCATGGTGGCGGCGGTCGTCACCGTGCATCACCTGTTGCGCGGGCAAAGCACGGCTCTGATGCTCCTGACAGCCGTGGCCGCCGGCGCCGTTGTGTACGTGATCGCGGCCAAATTACTTCGCGTCGAAATGCTGTCCTTGCTCCGGGACCGATAAAACGGCCCCGGCTTCCTGTGGGCGGGGCGACAGGTATTATGGGGCTTTGTGACGTTTCCAGGTCCCCACTTCCGTGACTTCCGCGCGCGATAATGCCTAAAGCATGGACAAAGGTCGCCCGAAAGAATATAATATATCTTGGTTGGGCAGACTTAAGGAGAACCGCATGGTAAAAGGCAGGTCGATCGCGACGCTTCTGGCGATAGCCCTGTTTGTTGCGCCGGTTTCGCTGCAGGCCCAGAGCCTGATTCGCGACCCCCTTGCGCCTGCCGAGCCCTCCGCCCCGGGGACCTTGCTCTCGCCGGCCGCCGCGGCACGATTCCTGGAAATCGGATCGGAACTGGCTGTCGCGCCGAATCTCACCGGACCCGAGGCGGACCAGGCGATCATTCTGCTGACGGCCGCCAAGAGTCTCAATCCCCAGGCCGCCGGTGTGGAGCCCTTGCTCCTGAAACTGGCCACGCGCCATGCCGAGAAGAACTACGCGGACCCGGTCGCTTTCTGGCTGCAGCGGTACGTGACAGAGTCCGCCGACCGGATCATCGTCGCGGACGCCGTCCGCTACCTTCTGAGCCGCTCCGGTTCGTTGGAAGACCGCCAGGCGCTTCTGGAGCGGGTGGCCGACAAGATCCGCAACAAGAGCCCCGCCGTCGATTCGGAGTTAGCCACGGCGCTCGGATTTCTCCGGCTGGAGCAGGGGGTGACGGAGCAGGCGAAGTGGTACCTGGTTCAGGCGTACAACAACAACAAGCACAACCGGGTTGCCTTTGCCAAGCTGGCCGAGCTGTCTCCGAACGAGATCGGTCCGGCCCATCATCTGGAGCAATTGCGTCTGCGGGTGCGGGAGAATCCGCTCGATCTCAACGCGGCGCTGGCGCTGGCGACGTATGCCGAGCGCCTGCAGATCCACGATCTGGCCGCCCAGTCGTACCAGTACTGTGCGGAGATGTTCCGGTACCTGTACCCGGCGGACCCGCTGCCGGGCCACATCTATTTGCCGTGGGCCATCAGCAGCTACAACGCGGTGCAGGGACCGCCCGTGTGCCTGCAAATTGCCGAGAACATCCGCAGCCTCAATCGCTTCGACATCCTGGTCGAAGCGATCGCCGGCAAGGCGGCCCTGCGCCTGGGCCACGTCGATGAGGGACGACAAATCCTTCAGCAGGCGGCGCAGACGGCCGAGGAGCTGTTCCTGCGGGGGCAGGGCGGGCTTCCGATCTCCGAGCAGACCGGCGAGCCGGTTCGGCCGGTGACGGCCAAGCAGCTTGCGTGGTTCTATTGCTTTGCCGACCCGAACCCCGCCAAGGCGCTGGACTGGGCGAACCGGGCCTATTCCGCCGAACAGGATTCCCCCGCGGCGGCGGCCTTGTTGGCCTACGCCCTGAGCATCAACAACCAGTTGGAGTGGGCCCAGCCGCTGCTGGCGGCCGCCGAGAAGAGCCAGATCGCCGACCTGGTGCAGGCCAGGATGCTGCTGGCCGCGGGCAATCGGGCGGGCGCGATCCAGACGATCCAGGCCGCCGTGGCGAAGGACCCCGGCTCCCTGGGAGCGGAACGCGCCAAAGAGTGGCTGCGGGAGTTGGGCAGTGCCTACGCGCCGCCCATCGACGCGCGGGCGCTGACCAGTTTTCTGATCGAGCGCCTGGGCCGGGCGGTGATCCCCCGCTTCACGCCGCCGGACGCGATGATCGACGTGCAGTTCAATGTCCGCGGTGCGGAGCTGTCCTACGGCAGCGAGATCGAAGGCGCCGTCGCGATCGTCAACAAGGCCTCCGAGCCGCTGGTCATCAGCGAGCACAGCCTCTTCCAGGGCAATATTCGCGTCAGCGCCTCGGTCACCGGGGACCTCACCCGGGAAATCCCGAACCTTCTGTTCGACACGATTCGCACCAGCCTGCTGGTGCCGCCGGGCCGGAGTCTCGTTCACCCGCTGCGCCTCTCGACGGGGGAGCTGCGCGACCTGCTTCTCACCTGCCCGCAGGCGGCCCTCGATCTCCGTTTCACATTGTATCTCGATCCGGTGATCACGGAGCGCGGCGAGGTCACCAACCGCCTGGTGGATGTGAAACCGGTCACGGTCGCGGTCAGACGCCCGCGCCTGTCGGTCACGCCCGATTTCGTGCAGGGCCGGCTCACCACGGTTGCCTCGGCCCAGGAAACGCAGCGGATTCAGACGGCGCGGCTGTTCACCGGTCTGCTGAAAGAACAGTATCTCATGGCGGAGAAGGGCACGCTTTACAGCTTCTACTATTCGGACCACCTGCACGGCCAACTGCGTTCGTCGCTGGCCGGTCCCGCCGGGCTGCTTCTGGGCGGACCGGAAAGCCAGTGGGCGGTGCGGGTCAACGCGATGGCCGACATGCTGACGATGCCCCTGGACCAGGAAGTGGCGACCGCGGTGGCGAAGAACCTCAACTACCCGTACTGGCCTGTCCGCCTGATGGCGGTCTATGTTCTGGCCCGCAGTCCGACGGGCGGCTTCGGCAGCGTCCTGGACTGGGTGGCCCAGAACGATAAGGACGAAATGGTCCGCAGCATGGCCCTGTCGCTGCAATCGACGGTGCTGGGAGGGGCGTCCCCGCGTCCTCTGACTCCGCAACTGTTGCCTGCCGCACGCCCTTGAGAGGGTGTGCGAGAAGCCAGCCTTCTCTGGGTGGCATCGTCAAGCGGAGTCTTCGGAGCTTGGCGATGGCGGATTGCCCGTGCGCAGGACCATCGCCAAGGCCTACCGGCCTTGACGATGCCATTCTTCTCACACACCCTCTGAGAGAGCGGGGGATCTTCCCTCCTACGGCTGCTCGTGAACGCCATGCCCGCCCGGCCCCGGCCCACCCGATCTTTTCCCACCTCTCGGCCGCCTGAGACGGGAACCGCACACACGCTCCACACGTAAAGGTACCGGATGCATCGGCGCAAGACTTTCGCCGTTTTGTCGCAGATTTCCGGGTTTTCAGTTGCATTTTCGAAGTCGGGAAGTATCATCACCTGTTTTCAGCAGGATTAACGATTGTGTGAAAGGGTTATGAAATGCCGGCCGAAGTCAATCAGGAGAAGTGCACGGGTTGTGAGAGCTGCGTGAGCGAGTGCCCGAGCAGCGCCATCAGCATGACCGATAGCAAGGCAGTCGTCAAGGCGGACAATTGCGTCGATTGCGGCGTCTGCGTCGATGCCTGCCCGGCAGGAGCGATCAGCCTGTAAGGATTTATGAATTATGATTTGTGATTTACGATTGGGCTGACGCCACGAGCAGGACCCCCCAAATCATATATCGTAAATCATAAATGACAAATCAAAAGTGGCCCCATCGTCTAGGTAGGTCTAGGACACCGGGTTTTCAACCCGGTAACAGGGGTTCAAATCCCCTTGGGGCTAGTAAGAATTATGAATCATGAATTATGATCTATGATTTGGACGGCGCTGCGAGGCAATTCCAAATCATAAATCGTAAATCATAATTCATAAATCCCCCTACACTTTCATGCCGGAGATGGTCGCTTCGAAGGCCAGCGTCTGGCCGACGACGCCTTGGACGTCGCAGACGTACTTTCTGCCCCGCCGGGCTTCCACGACGTGGCCCAGCAGATGGAGCCGACAGCCGGGTTCGATGGCGACCCGGAACTTGGCCCGCTCGATTCCCCCAAAGCCGACAAAGCCCTGCTCCTCGTACACCTGCTTCACGAAGAAACTGAGCAACTGGGCGGCGGCTTCGATCTGGACGACGCCCGGCATGAGAGGCCGTCCCGGGATGTGCCCGCGGACCCAGAACTCCGCCGGCGTGACATCCTTATAGCCCAGAATGCGGTCCCGGGCCTTGTCGCACCACAGGATGCCGTCAAGCTGCTGCATCTCGAATCGCTGCGGGTTGATTTTGCAGATCGCCTTTTTGTCGAACAGGGGTTCGCCATTGAGATCGATCGGCGTCAAGTCGAACAGCAGGGAAGGGGGCATGGATGACCTCTCTACAGACTCTCCTCGTACGGCATGGGGCGCAGCGGTGGTGCGGCGAACAGAACAGGGCGACCTGACGATCAGAACACCATCCACGTGCCTCACGACAGGGGCGATCCGTTAAGAACCGTTGGCTGGTCAGTCTTCGGTCGAGCGGATCTCAAGAACCCGGTTGCGGACGATCTGTGCGGCCTGCTTGATCATCTGCATCTGCTTGCGGACCCGCGTGCCGGCGGCCTTGTTGCCGCCCAGCGCCTTGTTGATGTCCGACTCGATCTCGGCGACCAACCTCTTCAGATCTTCGTATTCCTGCATCTATTGGATCCTCCATTTGATCAACAGGATGGGCTGAATCTAACGGTGGCACCCGCCCCTGTCAAAGAGAAATGCGTTTTTTTCGCCGAAAAACGCCTCTCGCGACTGTCCGGGCAGATGGTTCTTCGAGACGCTTTCGCATCTACATTGGGCCGGCGAGAATCGCCTAATATCTGAAGAGATTTCGCGGGGTCTGGTTGGACATAGCGGTGGGCCGTTCGCGGCAAAGAGGAACGAAAGATGAGAGGGAGAAAGAAACGACGGCATCTGCAGCCCGGTCGGGAACGGCGGGATCCACGGGCTTGGGCAATGGTCTACCCCGAGCTCTATCCGCAGGTGAGGTCCTGGTTTGCCGCCCGCGTGGCGTGCAAGCAGGATGCGGACGACCTCACCGGGGAAGTCCTGGCCCGGTTGGCGCGAGGTCCCGCGCCTCGGGACCTGGACGCCTATCTCGCCGCCGCGGGGGCCAACGCCCTGGCTCGCCATCAAAGGCACAGGGCCAGAGAACGCAACTTCCTGCGCCGGCTATGGGAGGAGACCATCGGGGCGGATGAGATGCGTCTGTGGGAGCCGAAAGAACTGTCCGAGGAGGGGGAATCCAGCGCGCTGCACGGCGCCGTCGAGGAAATACTCGGCACGCTGCCACGTGAACAAGCCCAATTGCTCCGGCTGCGGTTTCTGAAGGGCTTGCCCATGGCGGAAGTGGCCCGCCGCCTGGGGTGCTCCAGGAACGCGGCCTACAAGAGGCTCCGCCAGATCATCCAGAGGCTCCGCGAACGCTACGCCGACGCGCCGCCCGACGCCGCGCCACCAGAAAATCCGAAAAAATCCTAGTATCGTAAGTTATTATCCCAGAAGATGTTACGTATACCCCCCCTGAAATGTGCGATTTTTATGGCCAATCTCGCTCTTTACGGGACTCTTTATATATAGACAGGCGAATCCGTCAGGACGGACATGCAAGCGGAATGGAAGTCATGATGGCAAGACGGACACATGCGTTTCAGCGGCAGGATTCGGCCCCGCGGGGCAGGCCGGGAGTTTTCACCCTCATCAAGTTGCTCGCGTTTGTTGCGATCGGCGCCTCGCCGATATCAACGGCAGCCGGCGCAATGGAGTCCTCCGGAGGGCCAAGCCCGCTGGAAGAGACCCTTGCGGCGATCCGCGTTTCCATGGCCCATTCGCCTGCTCCCTGGCCGCAGGCGTGGCAGGAGGAGTATGTTCACACAATTTGCCAGGCCGTCACGGGGCATCAGGATGCTTCGGCGTACGCTGTGCGTCTGCAGATCCTTCGCGACGGATTTGGACCCTATTGGGACGGGCTTCGCAAGAGCGGGCACAGGTCTCTGTTCGAGGTGCACCAGGCCGAAATCCGCTGGTACGTCGAAAGCCTGATGAGTACGGAGCTTCCCGGCAACGAGGAAAGACAGAAGCTGAGGGAGCAATACCGGAATCTACTGGATCACACTGCAGGCGCGCTGATAACGCAATTCCCCTTTCTCGACCCGAACAGGGTGCAGGCGGCCAAGTCAGATCATCTGGCCCAGTGCTGGCGTGGCATTGAGACGCCCCTGGTGCCGGTCTTTCTGCACTCGCTTACCGAAGACCAGATGAACCAGCTCAAGGAGCGGTGGCACAACCTGCGCTACGCCCGCGTCGACCTCTGGTGGCAGCTCGGAGGCGGCGCGCCCGCCAGGGCCAAGAAAACCCAGGTCTCGTCCGGCGCCGCGCATCCCGATTATCTGCTCGCGCAGCGAAGTTTGGACCAGTTGCGGGGCCAGGTCTGGTCGCTCATTCCTGGCCCTCCGGAGTACTACCAAGACGCCGCGGGCAACCAGAGAGCGGCCCTGAAGCAGCGTGCGCAGTCGCAGGCCGAGGCGCGGGCCCAGGAAAGGCGGCTGGGAGTGGCGGTTTGGCAGACCGAGTATCTCAGTCTTCTGCTGGGCGCCCTGTTGGAGACGGCGCAGGAGCAACAGCCATGAGGAGTAGGGGCAGCCACACGGCGGATCGCCGGCCGGACTGGTGTGGGTTCCAGCCGTGGTTTAACCCGATCGTCAATCGTCAATCATCGTCGATGAATCCCAACGCCTTCACGCTCATCGAGTTACTGGTGGTGATCGCCATCATTGCCCTGCTGATGGCCGTCTTGCTGCCAAGCCTGCAGCGAGTCCGAAACCAGGCCCGGACGGTCGTTTGTCGCGCCCACCTCCGACAGTGGGGACAGGTGCTGGGTCTCTATGTAGACGACTACCAGGGCCGTCTCCCGCGCTCGGGCTACCCCACGTTCGGGTTTCTCACCGGACGCTACTTCCGCCGGGACGATCCGACGAAGCCCGGCCAATACCACCCGACACGGACCGAAGGCATCGCGCGCTGTCCCATGGCCGTCAAGCCCAGCAACTCGCTCGGCTTTTCCCAAGCGAACCACACCGTCAACGGCGTCACGACGTTCGTCATCCAATGGAAACAAGGGGGAACCTACCGGGCCTGGGAAATCGTGCAGCCCGAGCCGGTGTTCCGCTGCAGCTTTGGCATGAATGACCTCTTATTCAAGGCCGAGTTCGACGGCACGTCTCGGTCCTGGGCGAGCATAATCCGCGGGTACACGGATGTCTACTCGGTGAAAGCCCCGGGCGACGTCCCCGTCCTCTTCGATGCGCGCGACCACTCGGCTTCGCTCATTTTCGAGAAACAGTCGCCTTCTCAGAGCCCGGACGGCGTCGGAAGCCATCCTTCCATGAATCGCCATCAGGGAACCATCAACGGCCTCTTCCTGGACTGGTCGGTGGCGAGCATCGGACTGAAACAACTGTGGACCCTGAAATGGCGTCTCGATTTCAATACGAAGGGACCCTGGACCAAGGCGGGGGGTGTTCAGCCGGAGGACTGGCCCCAATGGATGCGCGGTCTTAAAGACTACTGATGTGCGAAAGGAGCTCGCGCACACGCTCATTGAATGGGCGGTGTTTGCGGTTGCCAAGGCACACCCGGGGCGCGGCCCCTGGACTTGATATTCGTTAGGTCCGTTTCGAGGCGAGTGTGAGGAGTATGCGCGCATTTAGAATAGGATCGATCCGAAAGTGGCATAGTATCTGCCTGCTGAACACAAGGAGGTGATGCGTATGAGCTGAGCAAGGTCGGATCGCAGGGGAGAGTGAAGGTTCAATCCGAGAACATCACAGGTAAAGGAGTACCACCATGAAATGGTATGT
>VGYL01000266.1 GCA_016872975.1 Planctomycetota bacterium | reverse complement strand
TTCGCCCCGCCCTATTCTTCCAGAGGCTCTCTGGAAGAATAGGGCGGGGCTGGATCGGCCGCGCCGGAGTTATCCACAAAAACAAATTCCTATACAATCAAGTTAGGCCTTGGCGATGCCACCCCGCCGGTTCTGCCATGCCGAGATGTGTAGAACAATGAGGCTTCCAGCCCATGGATCACCGGCAGGATGCCGATGCGACGGGAGCCCACGGCCAGGATGCCCGTGTCGCTTTGCGCACACCCTTTGAGGACATGGGGACATCCGGCGTGACGAATGTCACACTCGACCGTAGGTCCAGGTCAGCTTCCGCAGCTTCTCGGCCAGACGGGCGTCGGTCCGGCCCGGACGCATCCGCCAGCGCCAGTTGCCATCCGGTCCGGCCGGCACGTTCATCCGCGCTTCGGCGCCCAGGCCCAGCACATCCTGCATGGGGACAATGGCGATCTTCGCCACGGAGCGCAGCGCCGCACGCATCAACTCCAAGGAGATCTCGGCTGCCGGGAAGCGACAGCCGAGATAGTCGAACAGGCGCCGGCGGTCCTCTGCCTTCAGGTCCTTCTCGAACCAGCCCCGGGTGGTGTTGTTGTCATGCGTGCCGGTGTAAACGATGGAGTTCTCCGCGTAGTTGTGGGGCAGGTACGGGTTGCGGGCGGGATCGCCGCCGAAGCCGAACTGCAGCACGCTCATCCGCGGGAAGTTGTACCGGGCGACCACCTCCCGGACATCGGCCGTGATGTACCCCAGGTCCTCCACGAAGATGGCGGCAAAGGGGATCTGCCGGAGCAGCTCGCCGAAGAATGCCTCGTGCGGGACTGTCACCCACTTGCCCCGCATCGCGTTCGGGTGACCGGCGGGGATCTCCCAGTAGGCGACGAGACCGCGGAAATGATCGATGCGGACAAAATCGAACAGAAGCAGGTTGTGCTTCATCCGCTGCATCCACCAGGCGAAATCCGTCTCTTCCAGGCGCCGCCAGTCGTAGACGGGATTGCCCCAGAGTTGGCCGGTCGCGCTGAAGTAGTCCGGCGGCACCCCGGCGACGAACCGGGGCTTGCGGGATCGCGTCAGCTTGAAGATATCCGGATGGGACCAGACATCCGCGCTGTCATAGGCCATGTAGATGGGCACGTCCCCGACCACCTGGAGGCCCCGGTCGTTGCAGTAGCGCTTCAAACGCAGGTACTGCCGGTAGAAGACATACTGAACAAAACGCTCCCGCTCTATCCAGTCCCGCACGTGCGGATGGCGGCCGGCGGCCGGCAGATCAGGGGTACCGGTCCCGATCGAGCTGGCGTCGCGTGCGACGGTCGGCCAGTCGGACCACAGTTGCCCCGGGAAGCGGCGCCGCAACGCCACAAAAAGGGCGTAGGGCTCCAGCCACGCGCGATGCTCGCGCACAAAATCCGCGTAGTCGCCCGGTCGGCCGGCGCCCTGGAACCGCGCAAAGGCCCTGTCGAGCAACTGCTCCTTGTAGGACGACACCCGCTCGTAGTCCACCCGGTCGGCGGGAAATGCCGGCGGGTCCGAGACCTCGCGTTTGGTCAACAGGCCCTCCTGAACCAGGAGGTCCGGACTGATCAGAAGCGGGTTGCCGGCGAAGGCGGAAAGACAGTTGTAGGGCGAGTACTTCGTCTTCGGCGTCGTGTGATTCAGGGGCAGCACCTGCCAGTAATTCTGACCCGCCGCCTGGAGGAACTCCGCGAACTGGTACGCCTCCGGACCCAGGTCGCCGATGCCGTGCCGCGAGGGCAAGGACGTGATATGCATCAGGATGCCGCTGGCTCGTCGTCGTAGCATTTATGATTTGCGATTTATGAATTATGAATTTATGATTCTGGCTTTGGGCGCGGCCCACCATCCGGGATCAGCCATCCACCATCGAACATGAATTATAAATCATAAATCATAAATCGTAAATCATAATTCGCCTACGGCAGCGCCAGACCCAGGCGCTGCGCCAGTTGGCCGAAATGCTCCACCCATTCGGCCGCCTGCTCGTCGGCGGCCGCGGCCTTCTGTTTCATCCGGGGATACTCCCGTTTCGCGATGGTAAAGAATACGTTCTGGGCGTGCTGCAGGTCCATTTCCGGCGTCAGCATGCGCAGAATCTCCACGCCTTTTTCGATGGACCACAGCAGGTGGAAGTCCTCCGGCGCATCTTCCCACAGGCTGGCAAGGCTGCTGATCTTGCGGCTGCCCTCGAAGCTCAGCCGCTCCTTGTCGAGGCTCAGCGACAGCCGCTCCACCTCGTCGGCCAGATCCTTCAGCCGATCCAGGTTGATGTCGTCTTCCTGGATCGCCGAGCAGATATCCTCGTTCAGGATGAATTCGGCGGGCTCGGACAACGCCTTGGGCAGAGGCATGTTCATGTTGCGGATCATCTGCATGATGGCGTAGTTGTGCTCATAGATGTGGCGGAACGAGCTCTCGATCTCCTTCCACGTGCTTTCGAGCAGCCAGTTGAGGATCTCCCGCTGCTGGTCCTTGAACAGGTGAGTCAGCGAGTAGTTCTTGCCGTCGAAGACAACGTTCATCAGGCGCATGACCTCGTTGCTGTCGCCTTTGCGGAAGGCCTTCACGAGGTCCTGGCGGATGCGTTTGAACTGATCGTCGGGCATCCGGCCCTGCACGGCGGCGAACAGGTGGTGGTCGCCGAGATAGAGCACGGCGGAATCGACCGCGTAATCCTCCTGGGTGATATTCGAGCGGATCTGCGACCGGCTGGTCGTCAGGACCTGCACGCCGGCCTCGACGTGCTCGAAATCCGCGATATGGGCCGAGTAGCAGTAGATATCGATCGACTCCTCGGAGGATTCCTCGAAGACCGAGCTCAGGGCGAAGTGGGCGCCGACGCGGTGCAGATCGACGCGGGCCGGCTCGACATAGGCCTCGTAGACCTCTTTGCCGTTGGCGTATGGCCGCCGGTTGGTCGGGGCATTCAACAGCATGTTCTTGAATTCCGCCTCCAGATTCCAGTTCTGGATCTCGTGACACAGTTGCATGGCCCGGGCGGCGTACATCATGACCTGCACGGTCTCGATGCCGGAGATGTTGTCGAAGAACCAGCCGCAACTGGTGTACATGAGCATGGCGTTGCGCTGCATTTCCAGCAGCTTCAGGAACATGACCTTGTCGTGATGCTCCAGCTCGCGGCCGGCCACGCGCGTGATGAAGGCGTCCACGTTCTGGGGCGACCGGTCGTTGATGACGTGCACGTATTCATTGCGGACCTGCCAGGGATCGGGGTTGTACGCCGCCATCCGGTCCTGGTAGACGGTCGCCAGCCGGTCGCGCAACCAATCGAACGCTTCCCGCAGGGGCGCACGCCATTGCTGCTGGCCCGAGCGCGATTGGTCGGCCGCGCAACCGCAGTTGCTCCGCCACCGCTCCACGCCGTGCACGCAGCTCCAGGAACTGCTTTCCCAGATTTCCACTTCGTGCTCGGGCGGGAACTTCTCGAGGAACTCGGGATAGATGGTCACCCGGGCGGACTTGTTGGCGGCGATATGGTGCACGCAGTAGGCCAGCGCCATGTCGCCGTGATGATGATGATGGCCGAAGGACTCGCCGTCCGTGGCCACGTGGACGATGTGCGCCTCGTCGCCATCGTTGGGGAAGGCGCCGACCAGGCGCATCGCGAAATTCTCGCCGCTGTGGAGCAGTCCGCCGTAGGCGATGCCGTGCGAGACCGGCCCGTTGTAGAAAAACAGCGTGATCTGCCGGCCGGAAGGCAGATTGCAGATATAGGGCACGCTGGTATCCATGTCCCCTTCGTTCACGTCCCGCCACCGCCGCGCACCCGTGAGCCGGCGGATACGCTTGGCCTGGCGCGGCGCGAGGATGGTGAATTTGATCCCGTGCGCCGCCAGGACCTCCAGGGTGGCCAGATCCACCGCCGTCTCGGGCAGCCACATCCCTTCCGGGTCGCGCTCGAACCGCCGCTTGAAGTCCTCGATCCCCCAGACAACCTGGGTTTCCTTGTCGCGGGCGTTGGCCAGGGGCATGACCATGTGGTTGTACGCCTGCGCCATGGCGCAGCCGTGTCCGGAGAACTTCTCGCGGCTGCGGCGGTCCGCCTCCAGGACCTTCTGATAGACATCCGGGGCATGCGTTTCCAGCCAGTACATCAGCGTCGGGCCGAAATCGAAACTCATGCACTCGTAGTTGTTGACGATCTCGATGATCCTCTTGTCCGGGCCCAGAATGCGCGAAGCCGCATTCTGCCGGTAGCACTCCTCAGTAATCCTCGCGTTCCAGTCGTGGTACGGATACGCCGAATCCTGCAACTCGACGTATTCCAGCCACGGATTTTCCCTGGGTGGCTGATAAAAATGTCCGTGTATACAAACGTATTTATCCATCCAGTAACCTCTCTGTCCTTCGTCCGGCACAAGATGGGCAACTGCCATGGCCTGCGACGGCCCCCTTGCCCAGACTCTCGCTTGTACCCTACCCACTGCGAGTCTGGGTGATCACCCGCATCCACATCGACGCGAGCCTCTTCCAAGCTGCGCCCCTTCGCTGCGGGGCGAGTATCGCAAAGTGCCGATGATACAACAACTTAACGCCGCATGCAACCGCCCAGCAGCAATTTCTCGATTCTTGTTGCCCCATCCAGCCGGCGCGCGGAAACAGCCAACACCACCGCCGCCGGGGCCGGTGGAAAGCCGGACGAGGTTAGAATTGCCGGAAAGAATGAGGAGGAATCATGCCGATTCCACTTGGGGATTTCGCGGTTTGGGTGGCAGCGCCAGGGCTTTAGAGGGTGTGTGAAAAGGGTGGCAGCGGCAAGGCCGGTAGGCCTTGGCGATGGTCCGGCGCACGGGAAATCCGCCATCGCCAAGCTCCGAAGACCCCGCTTGACGATGCCACCCAGAGAAGCCTTGGCCTGGGGCTGGTCCAAGGCGACGGGTGGCAGCGGCAAGGCCGTAGGCTTTGCGCAGGCCTTGCCGATGGCGGATGGACCAAACCACCGGCAAGCTCCGAAGACTCCGCTTGCCGCTGCCATCCATCGCCGAGCGCGGCAATCTACCACCCCTATCTGCATGGCATGGGCTTGGAGCCCATGAATCATCGGCATCCTGCCGACACCACAAAGCCCCACGGGCAGGATGCCCGTGCCACTTTGGACACACCCTCTCAGACGCATACGAAGGCGTCGCCTGCCAAAGGGCGAGCCGCAGCCTCCGATTCTCACTCGGAGGCTGCGGCGCCGTTCGCTTCACGGACTCTCTTGATACTACTGCGGCCGCGTTTGTCCGCCTGCTTGCCCGGGCGGGCGCTGGCCAGCGGCGCCGGGCTGCCGGCCCTGCCCTGTTGTGCCGGGCTGTCGAGGCTGGCCGACGGCCCCACGCTGCTGGCGCTGCTGCATCTGCTGATCTGGTGCCTGCAACGACCACTGCGGCCGTCCGGTCTGATCTCGCAGTTGCAGGGTCTGATCGCCCCTTCGAACCTCCGAAGCCAGGAATAGGGACCGCCAGCCGATCTTCGTGTCGGCGCCGGTAATGGTGATTTCGTCGCCCGGTCGCACGAAGAAATCCTGCTGTTGTGCGTAGAACCGCGGTCCGGCGTGCACGGTAACCAGGCTGCCGTCCTCGGTGGCCACCCGCAGGCGCAGGCCATCCGTGACGCCGGGGATGTCCTCATCCGGCTGGAACGTGCCCACACTCTGGACCGTCCCCTTGAGTGTCCAGACCTGCTTGGCATCGAACTGCCTGGCATAACGCCCTTCCGGCCCCCACGCCCGTTGCGTCTGCTGTTGCTGCTGCTCGGGCGAGACGAACCCATAGATCCAGTAGGGCTCCGCCCCGAACGCTTCATGGACCCGCTGGGCGTACTGCTGGTCGGCCAGATTGGGGAATTGGCGCGGCTGGAAAGCGACGCCCTCCAGCGTTTGCCGCTGGACGTCGAGCCTGGCGACGTTTCGTTGCGGCTGCAACTGGATCACGCTGTGAGGTACGGCGGCATACCGCTCTCCAATCCCCCGGAACCCGCCGAACGACACGATCGTGTAGGCCACGCGCCCATCACGGGCGTCGATAACGAAGTCCTCGATATCGGCGATGTTCTCCCCGGCGGCATTTCGCACGTCCATGCCCGTGAGGTTGGTCACCCTGCGCTGCTGGACCTCCCGGTGAACCGGGGCTGCCTCCCGGCCCCAGACATCGTCGCGCGGGGCGGTGGCCACCCGATCTCGGTCCCGATCCTGCTGCACGAGAGGCTCCCGCTCGTCCGGTTGGCCCGCGCGGGGCTGCGGTTGCTGTGCCCGGGGCGCGGTACCCGGCTGCGGGGCGGTCTGGCCCATCGGCGCGCGCGGCTGGGCCTGCGCCACGGCGCCGGCCGCCCAGCGCGGATCGCCCTGGGCCGGCCAGTTGTTGCGGTCGAATCCGCTGGCGGCTTCCAGTTGTTGCACGCTGATGGGCACGAAGACTTCATTGGCCGCCCCGAGCTCGACCGCCTCCCAGGGAACCGCGAAGAAATTGGCGCCAATCCCCCAGAGGCCGCCCCGCGCCAGGGCCAGGTACGAAACCCGCTGGTGGTCCTGCGTCAGGACCAGATCGTGGATGTTGCCGAGATTCTCGCCTTGGCGGTTGCGTACCTCCCGTCCAATGAGCTCGCTGGTCCGCTGAAGTCTCATGGGCTGGTCGGCCGCGGGCCCTTGCTGCTGCATTCCCGGCGGTTGCTGCGTTCCGGGTTGTTGCTGAGCTTCAGGTCGTTGCTGTGTTCCCGGTTGCTGTTGAGCCGGTCGCTCCGCCGCCGCACCGCAGGCGCACAAGGCTCCTACCAGTCCGACGAGCAGGAGTCCTTTCAGAATGGCGTTTCTCCTGAACATCTTCCAACCTCCCTTAGAACAGTAGATCTTCCGACAACCTGAGTCAGTGACCCCAGTGGTCATCTTCCAACTCCAGGCTGTTGACGAGTTGACT
The DNA here is from genome assembly GCA_016872975.1 of Planctomycetota bacterium. Classification (GTDB taxonomy): domain Bacteria; phylum Planctomycetota; class Phycisphaerae; order Sedimentisphaerales; family Anaerobacaceae; genus PLanc-01. The sequence continues at coordinate 1,350 of VGYL01000266.1, read as the reverse complement.
GCCGGGGATAGCTCCCCGGCAATTCCAGAAGAAACCACGGGCACGATTCCTGCCCATAGGTAAGGGACCGATTCGGGGTGTACGAAATCCTTAATCTGCGCCGATCCGGTTGCCGCGAGAGGCCGGGGACCGATCCCGCACGCAGGGCACGTTCCGGATCAGGCAACCGTGAAATGAGGGAAGTTCGTGCGCGGCCGCTCCGACGCGAAGAGGCCGGACGAGGTCAAGGCGCGGGAGCGATGGACGTGTCCGCGGTCCCGGAGTGGGCCGCCGCCACGACGTGCCGGGCCTGACGCGCCAGGAACGCATTCCAGGACCTCTCGAGCGACTCGGGCGAGCCGAACGCTTCCGTGAATTCCGCGAGCATCGTGTTCCCGTCACGACGGTAGGGACGCAGATCCGCCAGCCGACGCAGATAGAGGCGCAGGCTTTCGGGACGCTCGGTCAGGATGAATTGAAAGAAGCCCCATGCCTGGGCATAGTGCCGTCGGCCTACGCGTGCGTCCGGCGGTACCGTGGTCTGTACGACGAATTGTCGCAAGGGGACCAGCTCTCCGGCATGATACGCCTCCACAAGCCCCTTGCACCGTGCGGCATTGCAATATTCCAGACCGATATCGGCACTGGCGCCGAACTCGAAGTTTGTGGCCAAGCCTTCGGAGACCCACAACGGGTACATGATGCCGCGCTTCTGAATGCCGCAGTTGAACGCCAATTGGTGGGCAACCTCGTGGGTCAGCCGCGTGAGATCGAACTGCTGGCCTGCCGCCGACATGGCCAGAACCGGGTCTCCGAACGCGGTACTCGGCGTAGGAGAGCCAACTCCCTCACGCGGCGAACGGTTCTTGGCGACCCCCGGCGTCAGCTCCTCTTTCGACAGCCCGCCCGCTTCCTCGCGTTGACGCGTCTTCTGGTCCGTCTGAACGACGGCCACACGGTTCGTGAGGGTCGAGTAATACCCATCCAGCCAGGACAGGTCCATTCCTTCGACCTGGAATGCATACCTGCTGAAGCTGCTTTTCTTCGGGAAACAAATCCACACCAGGCGCTCTTTCGGCGGCGACAAGTCGAATCCGGCCTGCGAGAAGACCTCGTAGAAATAGTCGTACGCGTACTCCAGGAGCAGGCAGGCCCCCGCCACGTAGGCCGCTCCGGGCTCGTGGAGGATCACAAAATGCTCGGTCGCGGTCGCCTCGAAGGCGCCATCCAGATAGGGGGCCACCGCCAGGGCTTCGATCGATTCGCCCCCCGCCGCGCGGATCTCGTACGACGGCGTCCTGCTTTTCGCTGGGCGCGGCGCCGTGCCGGCAGTCCCCTTCCGCTCGGAGCCGTAACCACCGGAGCACACCA
>VGYL01000265.1 GCA_016872975.1 Planctomycetota bacterium | reverse complement strand
CCGCGCGCCGGGTGCGTAGCCGGTATAACGATCGTAAGTGGCGTTGGGCGCATTGAAGAAGCCGGAATTCTGACCCAGAGTGATGACGAAGTACTTCGCGCCGAGCGTCTCCAACTGCCGGGCCAGGCCCTCCACATCGAACTCCTGGACCAGAGCAAGGCCCTTGGCGTCCCCCGGCAGAAGATGCATGAAGACGCCGTATTGGGCGTCCCGGAACCAGTCCGTGTTGGGATTGTTCACGGTCGCCTGGCTGCAAAGAGACGACACCAGCAGGATACAGATGGTTGATTTCAGCAGGTTCGCGTTCATCGGCACTATTTCTCCAATACGATTCCGGCTCCTCGTCCCCCGCCCAGGGCCACGGCGCCGCAGACCCGGTCGGTCGCCTTAAGATACCAGTTTCCCGCCGGACTGCCATAGGCCGCCGTCCCGAGGCTGGTCAGGGTGTCGCCCGTCAGGGTGAGCACGCCGAGACCCCACGGACTGGACAGGAGCAGATCGTCCTTGCCGTCACCGTTGAAATCCGCGACCTGGATCACGGTGTTGGCCCCGGGATCGTAGCGCCAGGCGCCGAACCACGTGTCTTTCGGCCGGGACAGAACCGTCGTCAGCGTGGTCCCCTGCACCTTGAGGACCGCGATGCCCCACGGACTGGACAGGACCAGCTCCGCCCGGCCGTCGGCGTTGAGGTCGCCGATGCCTTCCATCACGTTGTCCGCCGGGTTGTAGCGCCAGGTGCCGAACCAGGCGCCGGCCGGCTGGACCACCAGGGGTGCGAGCGTCGTGCCCTGCACGGTGACGATGCCGATCCCCCAGGAGCTGGACAGCAGGACGTCCGCCTTGCCGTCGCCGTTGAAGTCTGCGATGCCCGCGACGACATCGCCGCTGCGGCTGTAGTGCCATCCGCCGAACCAGGCGCCATCGGGCTGCACCACCAGAGGCGCGAGCGTCGCGCTCTGGAGGGTGAACACGCCCAGGCCCGAGGGGCCGGACATCAGGATGTCCTTCTTGCCGTCGGCGTTGAAATCGCCGGTGCCATGGACGAGGCAGGTCTTGACCTCATAGCGCCAACTGCCGAACAGCGTCCCGCCGGCTTTGGCCAGGCTCGCGGTCAGGCCGGAGCTTTGCAGCTTGAGGATGCCGATCCCCCAGGGGCTGGTGACCAGGATGTCATCCTTGCGGTCGCCGTCGAAATCGGCGACCGCCGCGATGACGTTGTCGTCCGGGTTGTACCGCCAGGCGCCGAGCAGCGTGTTCTTGGGATAGGCGACGAGCACCCGCCAGGCGGTCCCATCGTGCGACACGATGCCCATGCCCCAGGCGCTGGTGAGAATGATGTCCGGCTTGCCATCGCCGTTGAAGTCGCCCGCCCCCTCCACCTTATTGAGGGCGGCCGAGAAATCCCAGCCGTCGATCCAGGCGTTGTTGGGGTGTACGGCGTGGTCGGCCAGGCTGCCGCCCGCCAGGGTGATGATCCCCAGTCCATTCGCGTACCGCAGCCGCAGCGTCCAATCCCCCAGGACGCTCCAGGTGTAGCACCGCTTGTTGTCCGCCACCAGCGCCGGCAGGGCGGCGTCCTTCGCTTCCTCCTCGAAGTACCCCTTCCAGCCTTCCCCGAAGCAGGAGCGCTCGGTCCGTCCCAGGGCCTCGGAGAAGCCGCGCGGGAGGTCATAGAAGACCTTGGCCCGGGCGCAGAGCGCCAGACCGTTGAGGTAGAAGAGCACTCCCTCGGCGTTCTGGAACGTCCCATAGTCGTCATGGCTGTAGGGCCGGGTGGCGGCCCCGTCGGGACTGTTGACCTGGCAGCCGCCGTGAATGTAGAGCCGATTGCCCTTGTCGCGCAGGACGCCGTTCTCCCAGAGTGTCCGATGGACGTACAAATCCGCCGCACCGCCTTGATCGGCCAGGCTGGGCTCGTAGACGTTCGTGGCGCCCTGCTTCTTCCAGCGCCAGGGCCGGCCGCCGACCGCAGTCTCCAGGTCGCTGCGGGCGTAACCGCTGCCGAAGCCCGAGTTGCGGGAATTGGAGTGTGCGATGATGCCGCGGTAACCGGCGCTTTGGGTCAGCCAGTTCACATAGCTCAGCAGCGAGGCGTTCTCCGCGGCGATCGAGGGGGCAAATTCCGCGGAGGCCCGGCGCAGCATGTCGTTGAATCCCGCGGCCGAGAAATCCCGGCCGACGGCGGCGGTCCGGAAGGGCAGATGGGAGTCGCCCCCGACCCGGCAGGCGTGGTTCCTGTCGAAGTAGTCCACCAGGATCTTTCGCTCCAGCTTCTCATCTCGTTTCCAGAAGGTCCCGACGCTCAGATCGATCGTGCGGGTGGTGGTCACCGCCTGCGGCTTGCCGTCCGCGGCCAGGTACCCCCGGCCCGCGTCGTCCCGGAACGCCGGGTCCGGATTGACGGCGATGTGCAGAGGGTTGATTCGGGAGACGAAGAGGTCGGGACGCGCCAGCGGGTTGGTCAGGGCCTTGTCCGCGGCGTTCATCTCGGGATGCCGTTGGGCCGTGTGGATCTGGATCCGCAGACCGCCGGCCCCGGCCGAGAGGACAGTGTAGTTGTCGTCCCGGATCCAGAAGAAATCCTGGAACGAGAGGTTGGTCCGATCGTAGTTGGGGCAGTCCAGGGTCCGGCCGTCGCGGTACCAGTCGGTCCCGGCGGAGGCGGGAATGCGGGCGACAACGGATTCCAGGTCCATAGGGCCCATCTGGTACAGGGTCTCCCAGCGGCCGTCGAGGTCCGCCAGGACGAGATCGGAGCGTTCCGAGACGATCTCCGGGACGATGCGCAGGTAGTGGGTCCCCGCCGGCACGGTCACGCCGCCGATCTGCATGCTCCCGTCCTCGGTGACCCGCGGCCACAGCCAGCGCCGCACCAGCATCGGCTCGGGAAACGAGCCGACCAGGACCACGCCGCGGAAGTTGGGGAAGCTCGCCTTCACGCTGCGGAGGAACTCCCGCAGGGCCAGGACGCTGCGTCCATCCTGGTGCCTCAGTCCGGCGTAGATACTGGCCTCCACGACCTCGGTAGCGTACCCTTCGGCCCGCAGGTCGCTTTCGAACCGGGCCAGCCGGCGCTGTAGGTCGGCGGCGCTGAGCGGACTGCCCGGGATCGTCCCGACCAGGCGGGACTCCACCACGACCACCACCAGCCGGCTGTCGGCGGCGACGGCCGGGCGGACGGTCCCGAGCGACAAGCGCTCCAGGAAATCGATCTCCCAGATCCCGTCCCCATCGAGGTCGTAAGGGGAAAAACGGGTGAGAATGTTCTGAAATACGTCGTCCGCCGCCCGCGCGGCCCCGGGCCCAAGGCCGAGGGGGCCGGCGATCGCCAGCAGCCACAGACAGCAACAGACGCCCCAGCGTGGTCGTGTGGGTCGGGGGCATGGACCGATTCTCTCGAAGAACAACCGTTTCCGCCTCATCTCTGATCCTCCTTCTCGTCGAGTTGACAAATGTGTGGAACTCTTGATGAATCGCAGCTACCCGGTACACTACCAGTATAGCAGAAGTCGTGTCCATGGGCCACACAATATAGGAGGCACTGGAATGAAGTTGACGGTTTTGGGTCTCACACTGGTTCTGTCTCTGGGCGCCGGTACCCGGGGGGCGTCGCCGGTCCACCTCGACCGGCCTTTTCTCCAGGACTACAGCGAGAAGATCCCGCTCGCACCGCAGGTCGGGACGGCCAGGCTGCGGAAGGTGCGGATGGACCGCAACGGGTGCATCAGCGTCCTGTCCGACCAGGGCCTTCTTCTGGTCGATGGAGGCACGCTCAAGCCGGACCGCCGGTACCGCCCGCTGGCGGATAGGCAGATCAAGGACTTCGAGGTGACGTGGGACCAGTTCGTGTACCTGACGGACCGCCACCTCCTGAGCCACGCCTGGGCCGGCCAATTCCTGTCGGATTACAGGATCTCGGGAGCGAAGCGGTTGGCCACGGGAGGGCGGGGCGAGGTTATCGTCGTTGGCGCCGGCCGTGTGGTCCGCTTTCAAGTGTATGAGCCGGTCTGGGAATGGCAGATCGACACCGCCGGAATCAAGCAGGCGGCCTTCGACGCAAAGGGGAAACGGTGCCTCTTCCTGACGGAGGACGGGCTCTGGTGTCTGGAGCCATCTCGTGGCACGGGCATCCCGCCCGTGAGCAACAAGGGCGTCCCGTCCATGACAACGGAAAAGGGCCACGGGCAAGATACCCGTGATACTCATGGGCGGGACGCCCATGCTACGGAGAATGCCGCGCGAGCGGTCCTGACACGTCAGGACCTCACGTGCGTCACGTTTTCGAGCGATGGCGGCACGCTCCTGGTGGGCACCTCCAACGGTCTGCTGCGGCTGGATCCGAATTCGTTCGAGCCCCGGTCGGAACTCCTGACGCGGTTGCCGTGCGCCGAGATCCGGTGCCTGCGGCCGATGGGCGAGACCCTCTGGGCGGGGACCGGCCGCGGGGCCTTTGCTCTGCATGCGGATGGACGCATCGACTACTATGCCTCCCGACGGTGGCTGGCGGATGATGCGGTCGTTGACATCTGGCCGGGGCCGGACGGGTCGGTTCTGGTTCTGTCCGAGACTGGGTTGAGCATCCTCCACTTCCGGGAGATGACCCTGGCGGACAAGGCGGTGCACTTCGACCGGCTGACCCGTCAGCGGCATATCCGCAACGGCTTCAACAGCACCCTGGCCATGAGCGCGCCCGGCGACCTGTCCACGGGAACGTTGATCGATTCCGACAATGACGGCCTCTGGACCGCGATGTATTTGGCGGGCGAATTATTTCGGTACGCGGTCACCAAGTCCAAGGAGGCCTTGCGGAATTGCCATGAGTCCTTCGAGGCGATGGAGCGGCTGAGCCTCATCACGCCGATCCCGGGCTTTCCCGCGCGCTCGTTCGAGTGGGCCGGCTACCAGGTCGCCGACCAATCGCGCTGGCACGTCGCCGAGGACCAGCTCTGGGCCTGGAAAGGGACGACCAGCAGCGATGAGATCGTGGGGCACTTCTTCGTCTATGCGCTCTTCGCCGAGACGATGCCGGGCGAACCGTGGCGCAAGCGCGCCATCGCCTTGATCGACAGCATCATGGACCACATCGTCCGCAACAACTGGTACCTGATCGACTTGGACGGTAAGCCCACCCAGTGGGGCCGCTGGCATCCGGAGTATGTCAACGGGTTCCCTCGGCAGGTGGGCGACCGCCGGCTCAACTCCGCCGAGATCATCGCCTTTCTCCAGACGGCCTACCACTTCACCGGCAAGGACCTCTATCGCGAGAAAGCATTCGAGCTGCTGAACGAACACGGCTATCTCGACAACATCCTGATCCCGGTCCGGGAGCTAGCCCGTGTCCCGGGGATCGATCTGACTACCGAGTGGAACCATTCCGACGACGAGCTGGCGTTCCTGAGCTACTGGAACCTGTACCGCTACGCCTTCACGCCCGAGCTGCGGGAGAAGTACCGCCGGGCGATCCGGGACCATTGGGAGATCGAGCGGCCGGAGAGAAATCCGCTGTGGGACTTCATTTACGCCGCCACCGGGGCCGAGGAGTTCGATCTCGAGGAATCGATCTGGAGCCTGAAAGAGTTCCCGCTCGACACGATCGGTTGGACCGTTCGCAACAGCCAGCGCAAAGATCTGGAGTTCCTCGCGCCCAACTTCCGCCACCAGAGCACGAAAGACGTGCTGCCCCCCGACGAGCGGCCGATGAGCAAGTACAACAACAACGCCTTCCGCCTCGACGGCGGCGACGACGGCCGCACGGAATTCGGCGGCGACATCTACCTGTTGCCCTACTGGCTCGGCCGTTACCTCGGGATCATTCGCCCGTAGCATGGGCGCGAGCGCCCATGAGTACCATTGTTCGCTCGTAGCATGGGCATCTTGCCCATGAGTACCACGGGCGTCCCGCCCGTGTCATTCTGGCGAGCGGGGACGCTCGCCCTACGCGGACACGCAGCGCACCGGCTCGATGTTCCAGCCCCGGACCGTCAAAACAGGTCTTCGCGTCGAAGGACGGAATGCGACGGAAATCGTCCTTGTCTCATTTGGCAGCAGGCTCACGTAGTTGTCCTGCCAGAAGACCGGCAGGAGAGGTTCGCCGCTGTCCGGCTCCGTCAACAACAGCTCGAGGAAAAAAGCGATTCTGTCGCCGCGGTTCGTCAATTCAACCCGGGCCTCCTTGCCATCCGGTCCGAGGTCATACCCGACCTCGACCTCGGCGGGCGGCAAACGGTTGAGCAGGGTCAGGTCCGCGTACTCTTTGCTGGGCGTGTAGTATTCCCACGGCCGTACTCTTGCCCCATAGTCCAGCACATCCGGCTTGGTGGACAGCCAATAGAAGTTCCGGGCCAGCTCCGTGCCGCTCGCGTCCAACAACCGGAGACTGAGGAAGTACGTGGTAGTCAGACGTTCCAGCCGGGGCAGCGTGAAGATCCTCTGTGAGGTCTTCCCTTCCACCGCCAGCGGCAGGTGCGCCGCGAGGATCAGTCTCGACTCGATGTCATGGACGCGGATATCGGCCGTAGTACTGCGTCCATCCCAAGATGGTGGGTGGCAGCGGCAAGGCCGCAGGCTTTGCGCAGGCCTTGCCGATGGCGGATGAGCAAGACCATCGGCAAGCTCCGAAGACTGCGCTTGCCGCTGCCACCCGGCTGCGACCTCCCACCATTCTGGCCTGGACGGAGTAGTAGGGTGTGCTGTGCACACCGTTTCCCACGGTTGATCCGCACGCCCGCCATTCTCGCGGGCCGTGGTGTGCACAGCACACCCTACGAGATAAACGCCGTTGTCGCCGTAATCGTACACCAGTTGCCACGGCTCGCAGGCTTTCTTGGCGCCGTAGAAGGCCCCAGTGGGCATCAGATACCAGTCGTAGAACTGCCAGTACATCTTGGGCCAAGCGGCGTTGAGCATCCATTGAATGACGCCGGTAGCCCGGCCTTCGTTCACGCGAAAGGCCTCGAACATCGGCCGCAGCAATTCATAATTCAGGACTTGGGCCTTGCGGGCGAATTCCTCGACCGTGTCCGGCTCGCCGTACCGTTTGGCAAGGACCTGGCGGCACCGGTCCAGAGAGTTGAACTCATTGAGAGCGCAGTGAAAGTCCCAGTATTGGTCCACCGGCCACAGGTGGTCGGGCGGCATCATCTTCTTGAGACTCTCCAGCGTCGGGACCACGGCGCCGGGCGAGGTCTCCGTGTTGAAGCCGTAGGCCCCGCCGCGTTTGGTGTCGGTGTACCAGTAGACCGGCGGCGTGTAGTCGTACGGCCCGAGCATCTTGACGCCCGCGCTGCCGCTGATTTCGCTGGTGAGCTCTTCCCGGCAGACGATCTTCTGCTCGCTGCCGACCCCGCCGGTGGAGGCGAGGTACGGACGCGTGGGATCGCACGTGCGGAAGATGTCGATGTACCGCCGCTCCAGGTCCGGCGCCGGCAGCTTGTCGCTGGCCACCGCCCAGACGAAGATGCTCGGATGGTTCCGCAGCCAGAGAAGCTGGTCCCGCCAGGACCGGCTGACCAGCTCGATATCCTCGGGCGCGGTCACGCAGCCGTAGCGTTCGTCGGCGGGCTTGCCGACATACTGCTCGTGCTCCCAGTGACAGCTCCAGCCGGCCATCATCAGAATGCCGTACTCGTCGCACAGATCGTACAGCGTCGCGTCCTTGCCCCAGATTCCCTCGCAGCGGATGCAGTTGAGGTTCATGTGCCGGACGTATTGCAGCTCGGCCTCGATCGTCTGCGGCGTATCCGCCAGGAGTAGATCGTCCGTCCAACCCGCTCCCCTGATCAGCACCGGCCTGCCATTGATCTTGAACCCCCGGTGGCCCTCCGGCGTCCGGTAGTCCGCCACGTCGCGGATGCCGAACGACACCGTGATGTAGTCCGAGACCGTCGTGCCCACGACAAACCGGAGGTCCAACGCATACAGCGCCGGCTCGCCCAGATCGTGCGGCCACCACAGGCGCGGAGTGTCGATCCGAAGTTGCGGGTACTCCTCGGCCGAGAAGACCACCGTCTCGGCCGCCCGTGCGGGCAGACGAACGTCCTTGCGGAAGCGTATCTCCTCGATGTTGCCCTCCAGAACGCCTTGGATCGCTTCGGCCTTATGATTTACCACTTCGGCGCTGACCGTCAGCCTCGCCTCTGCCAACGTGTCGAGATTCAGATTCGTTCGTACGAACGGATTCTCCAGGGCGATCCCCTCGCAGAACCGCAGCCGCACCGGTCGAAAGAGCCCCAGGTTGCAGTCGGGAGGCGGCGGATTCCAGTCCACAAAGCCGATGGTGAAATCGCCGGGTCCC
>VGYL01000264.1 GCA_016872975.1 Planctomycetota bacterium | reverse complement strand
CATCGGACGCCGGTCGCAGCGGACCGACGGCGCGATTCTCATCGCTGCGATCGCGCGCCTCGATCGCCTGGCGAATCTGCTCCAGATCCGCCGGCTCGCCCGTGAGGTCAAGCTCGGCCTTGCGTCTCCTGGCCCGCTCCGTCGCGTCGGCCGTCAGGTAGAACTTGACGGTTGCGTCCGGAAAGACGACCGTCCCCTGGTCGCGCCCTTCCGTCACGATCCGCGCATGCCGGGCGGCGAAGGCCCTCTGCATCTGCACCAATCGCTCCCGCACCGGCGCCGCGGCGGCGGCAAAACGCACCTGGGCCGTCAGGGCCGGGTCCCGGATCGCGTCCGTGACATCCCGGCCGTCAACGGACACGAGCATCTTGCCCTGGGTCGCCTCGAAGTCGAAACGGTGCCTCTCGAGGACCGCCACCAACTGCCGCTCGTCGCGGAGCTCGACCCCATCCCGGACCGCGGCCAGGGTGATCGCGCGGTACATGGCGCCGGTATCGAGGAAGGTCGCGCCCAGCCGGTCGGCCAGCAGCCGGGCCACCGTGCTCTTGCCGCTGCCGGCGGGGCCATCGATGGTAACGACAAGTTCTGCCATATCTACGCACGAAGTCCTTCGACATCTTCGCCGGAAGGAGATTGGCTCTCCAGGCCGGTGCAATCGCCGCAGGCTTCATTGCCGCGCGGCGCGCCGATCTTCACGGCGATGATACTCGTATCGTCCACCTGCCGGGCCAGCCCGGCAAACCGCCGCCGGTAGGCCAGGACGTTGCGCACCACGTGATCGGCGGGACAATCGGCAAAGCGCATGGCCGCTTCGAGCATGTGCTCCCGCCCCCACAGCTCGCCGTTGAAGTCCATCGCATCGACCAGGCCGTCCGTGTAGAACAGCAGGCAATCGCCGTCGCGCAGCTCGACGGTCTCGATTTCGTACCGGGCGCGCGGGTCCACGCCCAGGACGAGGCCGCCCTTGACCAGGTCCTGTGCCCGGCCGTCCCGAAGCAGCACCGCCGGCTCATGGCCGCAGTTGCAGTAGGTGATCGTCCGCTTGGCGGCATCGATGGTCGCGTAGTGCAGGGTGATGAACTCTCCCTCCCGGCACTCCATGCAGGCCATCTTGTTGAAGTTGGCAATCGCGTTGGCGGTGCTGAGCGCCGTCTTCGGTTTGCCGTCCGGGCCGTCGACGGCCGGGCCAGACGGGACGGGCGCCTCCCGGCAGCTTTCGATATAGGCCTGCAGCGCGCCGCGGAACCAGCTCATCATGATCGCCGCCGGCACGCCTTTGCCGATCACATCGGCGATCGTGATGACCAGGCGGTCCTTGCCGAGGGGCAGAAAATCGTAGAAATCCCCGCCGACGTCGAAGCAGGGAATGTAGGTTGCGGCGATATCCAGATCCCCGATCCGCGGCGGTTTCTCCGGGATCATCCGCCGCTGGATCAGGCCCGCCAGGCGCATCTGCTCGGCGAAGCGCTGGGCCTCGATCGCCTCGGTATACAGCTTGGCGTTGGTAATCGCCACGGCACACTGCGACGCCACGGCGCGGGCCACCCCGATATCGCCGGCCGTGAAGTCGCGCGGCCGCGGGCTGTACAGCCGCAGCACGCCGATCGGCCGGCTGCGGAACTGCATGGCCACCGTCAGTTGGCTGACCAACCCTTCCTGGACGGTCGCTTCCTTGAAGTGGACGCGATCGTCCGCCCGCATGTCGTCGAGCACGACGGCCGCCCCGGCGAACGCGGCGGTAATCACCGGATCGTCTTTCGTGACAACCCCTTTGTTGCGATACGCCTCGCTCAGTCCGTACGTGCTGCGCATCTTCAGATCGTTGGTCTCTTCGTCGAGCAGCCGGATCGAACAGGCCTTGGCGCCGATGATCTTGACGGCCGCCTCCCGCCTCCGCCAGCTTGTCGAGCACCTCCTGCAGCGAGAAATCGCCCGCCACCAGCGTGCTGAGCTGGTAGATCTGCTCGTCGATCCCAACTGGTCTGTCCACACTCTTCATAGCGCTCAACGCACCGCAAAAATCGAGGGTCCCAAGTCCGGAGGATTCGCCTGCGGCCTCCAACCCGAGGGGAGTTCGGGTCTCTCAGGGTGCTGGTTTCGCACGTGAGAGCCCTTGCCCAACACGATTCGCCGGTTCGGGGTTCCTTTCCGACTGCCCACCGGCCACTCCGGTCCGGTCGGCGGCCATTATAAGCGACCAGGCGTGCCACGTGAAGGAGATTATGCGGAGCCGGAGTCCTACGCGTCCAGCCCGGCATACGGGTTGGTGCGTTTTTCGCGGCCGATGGTGGTGCGCATGCCGTGGCCGGGGTAGACGGCGGTCTTGTCGGGCAGGGAGAAGAGCCGGTTGCGGATGCTCGCGATCAGTTGGTCCATGTCCCCGCCCGGGAAATCCGCCCGCCCCACCGAATCGGCAAAGAGGGTATCGCCGGCAAAGACCAGTTCGTCCGCTTCGACGTACAGGCAGATCCCGCCGGGCGTGTGGCCGGGCGTGTGGAGGACCTTCAGCCGGATGTCCGCTTCCTCCACCACGTCGCCGTCCCCGAGCAGGACGTCGGCGGGGTCCGTGCGGAAGGTCAGCCCCGCCAGGGCCGAGAGGTTCGCCCCGGGGTTCGTCAGACAAAGCGCATCGAGACGATGAATGTATACCTTGATCCCGGGGTACGTTTCGCGCAGCGCCGCCAGACCGACGATGTGGTCGGCGTGACCATGCGTCAAGACGACCGCCACCGGCTCAAGCCGGTGCTCCCCAAGGAACTCGACGAGCGCGCCGGCCTCGAGTCCCGTATCGACGATCAGGCAATCGGCGGCGGACTCGTCCCGGCGGACCACGTAACAGTTGGTCTCGAAGGCGCCCAGAATCAGACGGTCGATTTTCAAAGGACCTCCCCACTACGACTTGTCGCGCGTCAAGCGGTTACGCGGCTTGTTTCGTCCGACGGCTGCGTCGCGCGGCACCGCGCCGCGGCCGACGCCACCGCCCCGGTCTTCGCAGGCATCGATCTGACGCGCCCGGGCTACTGGGGCTCCGCCGCCGGCCCCACGACGGTAGGCTCGTTCGGTCCGGCCGGCAGAAGGGGAGGCAGTACCGGCGCCGGCGCGGGCGTCTCGGCAGCCGCCTCAGCCGACTCTTCCGGGGCTTCCAGCAGCTCCGACTGCTTCTTGGTCAGGTACCGGGCCTTCCAATCGGCGATTTCGTAGATCCAGCCCTTGTGCTGCAAGGTGAACTTCTGGGCATGCTCCTGGGCCAGGAGCTTGCTTTCCTTCTTCTTGAGCTCCTCTTCCGAGTCCTTCTGGTTCGGCTTGATCAGCACGGGCGTCTTGTCCGTGTAATCGGCCTCGCACAGGAGGTAGGTCTTCTCGTCCTTGCGGGCCAGCTTGAGCCGGTACTCGGTGGAATTCTTCAGGCGGCAGAGGTACTCGTGGTCGAAACTCAGTCCCTCGATCTGGCGGGGCGTGTTGACATCGTCGAAGCGCAGGCTCGTCAGAGCGGTGAGCACGCTCTTGGCGTCGCTGTCCTTGAGCTTGCGGTCCGGCGGCATGTCCACCAGGGCAACGCCGTCCCCTTCCTGGGCCGAGCGGAGCGTGTACGTGCCTTCCGGGGTCGTCACGGTCACGGCCTCGATCTCCTCGCGCGGGGCCGCGACGATCTCCTGACTGACGTAGTCCACCGCCCGATCCCGGAACCAGGGGGTCTCCTCCGCGAGGTAGACCTCGTCGCTGGAGGCCAGCCGCACGTAGGTGCCCTGCCCCGTCTCGCGCGACGGCCCGATGACGACGCCCGTCAGCAGGGAGCCATCGGCCTTGAAGAACTTGATGACGTTGCGGGCCTTCTCCTCGGTGACCTGGAGGTCCTCGTGGTTCTTCGGATCGGTCGTGTAGAGGTCGGTCGTCTTGATGTCGAGCGACTTGGTGATCAGGTCGTTGATCTGCTTCGTATCGGCCGGGTAGTCGCCCTTGCTCGTCACCACGAAGCGGCCCTCTTTCCGCTGGAGCTTGATCGCCTCCGCGCCCTTGCCGATCACGATGCTCTCGATGCCGGCCGGGTCCAGCCCCTGAATCAGGTAGGCCGGTCCCGAGAGCTGCGTCCGCCGGCCGACGGAATACCGCGCCTGCACCACCGCCCAGAGGACCATTCCCGCGGCCACGACGGCCAGGATGCCAAGTTTCCGGTTATTCATCCGAGAACTCCCTAATAGAGTGATGATTTATGATCTATTATTTATGAATTGGCTGCGCTGCGAGAGGCAGAAGCCACGGATTTCATCTTCTTTCAATCATAAATCATAAGTCATAAATGATAAATGCCTCAGGCGTCGCTGGCGTGGCTGATGTAGTGGCGCCGGCGCACGCCGCGCCAGAGGCCCAGGACCACGGCAGCCAGCATCACGACACCCGGCACCGCCGCCATGTTGACCATTTCCAACTGCCGGCCCAGGTGATCGATCCGCTCGCGCTGCTTGGCCCGGATCTCGCGCAACTGCCGCTGGGCTTCGTGGATCTTCAGCTCCAGCTCGCGCTTCTTCTGCACGATGGTGCTGCCCAGGACCTCCTGCTGGTCCTTCTCCTTGGCGGACGAGACCAGCGTCTGCAGCTCCAGATTGAAGCCTTCGATCTGGGCGTTGATCGCGGCGATCTCGTCGGCCGTTTCCTTCTGGGCCTGCTGCTCGATCTTGTCCACGACGACAAAAGGCCGCTTGAAGTTGCCGCGGGAGCGGATGGAGATCAGATCGCCCGAGCCGCTGAGGTCTTCGATCGTATTGAGCAGCAGGGCGCTGTTGTCGCCCACGACCATCTTGCCGAAGAAGGAGTTGGCATAGGCCAACTGGTCGTGGAGGAAGTCCACGTCGGAGAATACCGCCACGGCCCCCGGCTCCTTGGCTTCCGTCAGGCCGGTGATCCGTTTCTTGACCATCCTGGGCTCGTTGGGATCGTCATCCCGGGCCTGGGTCTCCTCGGCGGCCACCTCGATCTCGATGCCGTCCGGGAAGCTGCTCTGGAACCGTCCGGTCACGAGATACCCCATGTGCACCGGCTTGTCGCCGTCGACAAAGCTGCCCATCAGCTTGGCGGCATCCGGGAACATCACCTCGAACGCACTGCTCACCCTCCAGGCGTTGCCCTGGCCGGTCGTCATGAGCAGCGGCGTCCGCGTGAGCTTGGGCGCGTCGCCGGCCTTCTTGATGTCCAGGGGCTGATTCGCATCCGCCGGAGCGACGGCCGGCTTGGGGGACGAATCGATCTCATTCAGAACGCCGGCGAACAGCAGGCGGACCTGGTTGAGATTCGTCGTAATCACGCTGTTCTTATTGAAGCATTCCGGCGTCAGCCCCAGGAAGCCGATGATCTTTTCCGGTCTCTGGTTGCGGCTGATCGGCGCCTCGATCGCCAGGGCCCGGTCGCCCGCGAACGTGTTCTTGGGCATGGCCAGACCCCAGGTCCGCAGCAGGCCGTCCAGGCTGGAGCTCTGGTCCTGCTGCATCATCTGCATCGGATTGCGCTGGGGCCGGTCCATCCAGCAATGGGGGTCCACGCACACGATGGCACGGCCGCCCTTGAGGACGAACTGGTCGATGGCGAACTGCGTCCTTTCGGGCAGGTTCTTCGGGTGAACGACCAGCAGAATATCGACGTCGTTGATGTCGTTCACGTCCGTACCGACCGTGGTCACCTCGAACTTGTTGCGGAGGTGCTCGACGATGGTCCACGGCGGCTCCGGCTGCTGGCCCTGCATCTGCATCATGCGGGCCATGTAGTCGCTCACGTCCTGGCCCATCACCGGCAGCGAGCTCATGATGCCGATCTTCTTCTTCTGCTTGGTGATCGCGGTGTCGATCAGGTAGCTGATGTCGTACTCGACGAAGTTGTGCCGGTCGGGCGAGAAGAAGGGAATGACTTTCTCGACGCCGAACTGGGTCTGCATGACCAGGCCGAAGAAGAAGTTCTCTTCCTGCGTGATGGGGAACCGCTGCAGACCGTACCGCAGGGCCTGTTCTTCATCCGGGGAGAACGGACGCGGGTCGATGACCTCCAACTGCACCATGCCCTTGGAGACCGCGACGTACTCCTGGAGCAGGGCCCTCACGAACTCGTAATAGTTGTTGAAGTAGCGAATCTGGTCCGGCGCCTTCATGGCCGCGGTCTGGGCAAAGTACAGCCTCGCCTTGATCGGCTGATTGAGCTTGCCCAGGATCGCCTTGGTCCCGTCGGAGAGCGTGTAGATCCGCTGGTCCGTAACGTCGACCTTCAGGCGCGCCCCCAGGTTCTGGCTGACACTGATGCCGCTGAAGACAATGATCAGGATCAGGACGGCACCGAGTATGGCTCGTAGGGTCCGGTTCATTAGCTGGCCTTCCTTTCATCCAAAACGACCGTGCACGCGGCAACCCAACCCACAATCAACAAGAGGAAGTAGGCGAGATCCTTGAATTGCACCACGCCCCGCTGGAGGGATTCGAAATGCTCCTGGAAGCTCATGCCCTTGACCGCGGCGACGAATCCCGCCGGCAGGAACGTCGAGAGGTAGTTCAACGTCGTCGGCATCCCGGCGAACACCAGGACCGCGCAGGCGACCACCGCCAGCACGAACGCAATCACCTGGTTCTTGCTCACCGCGGAGAAAAAGCAGCCGATCGCCAGGAAGCCCCCGGCCATCAGGAAGCTGCCCAGGTAGCCGGTCACGATCAGGCCCTTATCGGGCTCGCCCAGGTAGAGCACCGTCAGGACCATGGGGAACGTCAGGGCCAGGGCGATCCCGAGAAACGCCCAGGCGGCGAGGAATTTGCCGATGACCGCCTGCGCGATCGTGATCGGCAGCGTGAACAACAGCTCGACCGAGCCGACCTTGCGCTCCTCCGCCCACAGGCGCATGGCCGTGGCGGGCACCATGAAGATGAACAGCAGGGGCAGGTTCACGAAGAACGGCTGCATGTCCGCCTGCCGGGCCGTGAAGAACCCCTGCTTGCTGAACGTCAGATAGCCCGCGAAAAACAGGAAAATCACGAGAAAGACATAGGCAAGAGGGGTGGCAAAGTAGCTCTTCAGTTCCCTCTTGAAGACCGCCCAGAAGCTGTTCATAGACTCTCCTTATTGGTAATTGACGATGGATGATCGATTCTTGATGATTGAGAGGAAGTCCTTGCCTTCCGCCTCAATCATCCATCATCAATTATCCTTTATCTTTTTCTTCGTGATCTTGCGGAAGATATCGTCGAGGCTGGCGTGGTGCTTCTCTTTCAGTTCTTTCGGCGTCGAGTCGACGAGGACTTTGCCGCGGGCGACGATGATCGTCCGCGAGCAGATCGCCTCCACCTCTTCCAGGATGTGGGTGGAAACGACGATGCCCTTGTCCTTGCCCATCTCCAGGATGAGTTTGCGGACGTCGTGCTTCTGATTGGGATCGAGGCCGTCCGTGGGCTCGTCGAGGATCAGCACGGCGGGATCGTGGATCAGGGCCTGCGCCAGGCCGACGCGCCGCTTGTACCCCTTCGACAGCGTCTCGATCGTCTGGTGGTAGACCGAGTCGATGGAGCACATCGGGACGATGCGGTCGAGCTTGGCCTTGCGGTCCCGGCCCTTGATCTGCCGGACATCGCAGATGAAGTTGAGGAACCCGCCCACGGTCATCTCGGGATAGGCCGGCGAGTTCTCCGCCAGGTAGCCCAGCGAGCGCCGCACGCCGATGGGGTCCTTCAGGATGTCGTGCCCGCAGATGCTGGCGGTCCCGCTGTCGGGACGGATGTAGCAGGCGAGCATCCGCATGGCGGTCGTTTTGCCCGCGCCGTTGGGGCCGAGCAGCCCCAGGACCTGCCCTTTGCCCACGCTGAAGGAAATGCCGTCGACAGCAGTTACCGGGCCGAAACTCCGTCGCAGTTCCTTGACCTCAATCATATCGAGCTCCAAACCGCACTCTTGATCATTGAGGATTGACCAGGGATGATTGCGACGCCCCAGAATCAATCCAACGGGCTCCCCTCTGGGATAGACGGTATAAATTTACGGCAAACCGCGACCCCGTCAAGCCTTTGCGCCGATTATTTTTCCATCCCCGGCCCCGGCCGGGGGGACAGTCACGGCGTTTTTAAGGCGTGTCTACGACGCGACGGAGAATTTGTTCGGACCGGTCTGAACCGCTGGAAGAGATTGACACAGACCGGGAGCGCCGGCATCATGCTCCTGTCCGTTCCGCCGGCGCGGAGTTGCCCGGCCGCGGGCGTCGGACCCCGCGGCGGTTCTTTGATGGAGGCACATGAGCGTTGTCGCCCAGGTACAGTTCACCTGCTACGAGCACAGCATCGAAAAGGCCCTCGATCTGCTCGGGGCGGCAGAA
>VGYL01000263.1 GCA_016872975.1 Planctomycetota bacterium | reverse complement strand
GCGTAGAAGCCCAGGCCGTAATGGTACGTGGTCGGAGTGAGCTCCAGGTAATAGGCCGGCATGTACCGGGCCCAGTCCCGGGCGGAGCGCTTGAAAACGATCCACATGTGGTCGCGGAAGGGCGATCTGTCCTCGGAGAAACGCGTGTCGCGGTAGATCCGTGAGATCGTCTTGCCCACGGCGGGCGAGACCTCGAACGACAGATCGATCCCCAGCATGAAATCCGCCAGATCGTTCACGAGATCCCGCAGCGGCGTCAGCACGTGCTGCTCATAGACCGCCCGATGGGCCTCGAACCACGCCTTGTCGTTGTGGCGGCCCAGGTCCCGCAGGAACGTGAACGTCCGGCGTGTGAAGCCCTGGAAGTGCCGCTCCCGTTTCGTCGCCATCGTATTCTCCCGTCCGTCCGCAGGGACGCCTGTTCCAGCTATTTCACCTGTTCCTTGATGCCTATCAAGATCGCGGTCGCCTGCAGATCCGCCGGCTTCTTGACGGTCACCGTCACGCCTCGTATCTTCCCATACTTCTTCCCGTGCACGAATTGCTCGATGTACTCCTTCTTCAGCTTGCTTGCTGTGATCAACTCCTCCGCCCGGTCCGGAAAGTAGAACGTCGTCTTGAAGTGGCCGGTGTATACGGACACCCAGCAGACGGTTTTCTTCTTCTGGGTAACCTTGTAGAGCCAGCTCTTCCCATCCTGGTAGTAGCGCCATTCCCCCACGAACGAAGGATGGTCTTCTCGGAGGAACGCGAGGAAGGAATCCCAGGTGGGTTTGACGCTTCCCAGGCAGCGCGTCAGCACCTCATCATCGGGAGACTCATCTTGGTCATTCAAGCACGGCTTCTCCACCGTTCTCTCCTGTACGCATACCGGTTGACCGTTGTCGATCGGATCGGCGCAAACGTATCCGCCGCCACGACGACGCCATCTCGGTCTCGTGCCTCCGACCCGACCGCTGCTGATCCCGAGACCGCACCAGCCGTTTCGTGCCATATAGTATGGCATGGAGCCAACGTCCGGCAAGCACAGGGGCGGGAGATGCCCGTGCCACCGCCATGCGACCGCCCGGCCGAAATTGGCTTTGTTTTTTCGCGGCCCGTTCCAGGTCCCATTCGTCATAACTCTCTTCCTCGACTGTAGTTATCCCCCATTGAGTCCGTCCAGGAATTGGCTTTGTTTCGCATGAACGCCTCGGGCGGGAAGGGTGGAGTGATAGAATACTGTAATGGTGGGGTATTCCGGCCACAAACTTGCCCAGCTTGACGCGTGACACTTCAAACCTGAAACTCCCTTCCCAAATTGGCTTTGTTTTTTTGCGGCCCCGAGCCGGCCTCGGCTTCCCTAACTCCTTTCCCGAACGACAGTTATCCTTCGTTGGCGACGTCCCGAAATTGGCTTTGTTTGGCGCGAAGGCCTCGGCCGGGAAGGGTGGAATGATAGAGCACTGAAACAGTAGGGCATTCCGACCAAGAACTTGCCCAGCTTGACACTCGACATTTCCAACCTGAAACTCCCTTCCCGAATTGCCTTCGTTTCGACAACCGGGCGCGAAGAAGACATTATGAAAGCGTCGCTACCCTTGGCGCTCTTGGCGGCTTGGCGCGAGACATAGTTCTTCTATAAGAAGACGCTCCGCGCCGATCGTATGTTCCGCAGAAATCGAAAAGGAAGCATAAATTCTTTTCCGGCCGGACCCGCCCGGGCCGGCACAGGGGACACGTGGGGAACTGGAAGGTAAGAAGGTGAGAAGGTCAGGCGGAAGGCCGAGGACGGCAGACAACGCCCGGTCGGAGGGGTGGACGGCTGTCCCTTGGCCTGTCTTTTGCCGACGACCGCCTACGGACTACCGACAACTGCCTTCCAACCACCGAGAACCCGGAGACCACGGAGAAGGACTTTCGAGAAACGAGCGACACGGGCCGAGCGACGACTTCAGGCACCGAGAAAATCGACAAACGGAACGATCCAAACGCTTGCCTTGGCCGATAATAGACAGTAGGATGCTACCGAATGCAGGAGCCGTGACAAGGTTGAGAGGCCGCGATATGGCGGAGATGTTGCTCGTTTTCACTGCCAACCGGGGGAACAATACCGGTCTGGATGTCTTGCCCGTGCCGCGACCGTGCGGCTCCCGAGCGATACGAATAGGCTGGAGGATTTCCCATGCCGGCTGAGAAGAATGGTTCCGCGGCAAGGTCCCACGGCGGCGACCTGTTCATCGTCGATAACAGCGATGCCGACTGGAAGGTCCTGGACTACCTGCGGGAATGGAGCGAGATCGCCCAGAGCGTGGACATCGCCACCGGGTACTTCGAGATCGGCGCCCTGCTCGCCCTGGACGGCCAGTGGCAGAAGCTCGAACAACTCCGCATCCTCATGGGCGACGAGGTCTCCAAGCGGACCAAGAGGGCCCTCCTGGCGGGCGTCGAGAGCGTCAAAGGCCTCCTGGACCAGAGCATCGAGCGGGAAAAGGAGGCCAACGACTTCCTCAAGGGCGTTCCGGCCATCGTCGAGGCCCTCCGGCAAGGCAAGATCCGCTGCCGGGTCTACACCAAGGACAAATTCCACGCCAAGGCCTATATCACCCACGCCAAGCTCGCGGTCGTCGGCCCCGCCGCCCTGGTCGGCTCCAGCAACCTGACCTACCCCGGCCTGACCCAGAACGTCGAACTGAACGTCCAGTTGCGCCGCGAAGTCGAACTGCTCCAGGAATGGTACGAACGCCACTGGAACGACGCCCACGACATCTCCGACGACATCCTCAAGGTGATCGAGCGGCACACCCGCGACTACTCCCCCTTCGAGGTCTATGCGAAGGCGCTCCAGGAATTCGTTCGCGGCCATGAGATGACTGTCACGGAATGGGAACGGGGCGGCTCTCGGATGTATCCGATTTTGGACCAGTATCAGAAAGAGGGCTACCACGCTCTCGTCAAGATCGCGAATAAGCACGGTGGTGCCTTTCTCTGCGATGGAGTAGGACTGGGCAAAACCTTCGTTGGTCTGATGTTGATCGAGCGGCTCGTTATGTATGACCGCAAGCGTGTTGCCCTATTTGTTCCTAAAGCGGCGCGAAATGATGTGTGGGATCGGGACCTTCGCAGACACCTTCGTTACCTGTCCGGCGACTTCAGCAATCTGGTCGTGTTCAATCACACGGATTTGCTGCGGGGCGGTGAATACCAGTACCGGCTGGACCGCCTGAAGGAAATGGCCGACGTTATCATCGTAGACGAGGCCCATCATTTTCGTAATCGCGGCCTCAAGGGCACCGACGAGGACTTCAAGTCGCGATACTGGCGTTTCTATGATATCTGTGCTGGAAAGACGATGTATCTGCTGACGGCAACCCCCGTCAACAATCGCCTCAGAGACCTCCAGCACATGATCGAACTATTCTCGCCACGCAAGGAGGACGGCAAGCCGAACGCGGCTCACTTCAAGGACGCCCCTCTTGGTATCCACTCTCTACCGGGCCACTTTCGCAAGTTGGAGAAAGCGCTGGAGCAGATGGTAGACGTGGGCGGGGTATCGGAGGAAGGCCCGGACATGCAGACGAACCAAGCGGAGGCCCAGCAAGTCCTGTGGAACGACGACCTGTTCCGCGCAATCGTCGTACAACGCAGTCGAGCGTACGTCAAGGAGAGCCAGAAGCAGCACGGTGGGTCGAATGCGATCTTTCCCAAGCGAGAACCGCCGCGCGTAGCGGAATACCAGTTGCGCAAGACGTACGGGCGGCTCCTGCGCATGGTTGAGGAGGCTTTTGAGAAGGATAACCCCTTGTTCTCTCTGGCGGTCTATTATCCGTTGGCCTATTACATCGGCCCCGATATGGAGAAGAAGGACAGGGCCTTCGCCGAGAACCGCCAAAAGGAAGTGGTTGGTCTAATCAAGACCCAGTTCCTCAAGCGATTTGAAAGCTCCGCACGTGCCTTTGAGTTTTCCTGCGAAACACTGCTCATAAGACTGCTGGCGTGGGTTACCAAGCACAGCAAGGCCGAGGCCGACCGTAGGCGGCTGGAACGATGGAAGCGCCAACATGCAGAGATGATCGGGTATGTCCACAAGGACCAGCATGAGCTATTCGAAGATGACGAGGAGGTGGATGAAGATATCATCGACGATGAGATGCTCGAAGAGATTAAGGAACTCTCCCCCGATGAGTACAAGATTGGTGAGATACTGAACGAGACGTATCTCGATCTCGACCAGATCATCGCGTTTCTGGGCGAACTCAAGCGGTTTAAGCCAACCAGCGACGATAAGCTCAAGACCCTGATCAAGCTCCTCAAGCAGGACAAAGACCTGAAGGGCCGCAAGGTCTTGATCTTCTCCGAGTTTATGGCGACTGCTCGTTATCTCAGGAAGCAGTTGGAGGAAGCTGGTCTGCCCGGTGTTGATGAAGTCGATAGCGCGACAAAACGACCGCGCAGCGCAATCATCCGGGCCTTCGCCCCATATTACAACCAGCCGGCCCAAGGCAGCCTGTTCGATGGTGCCGATGAAGAGACGCGCATTCTGATTTCGACTGACGTGCTTTCTGAGGGCCTGAACCTTCAGGACGCCACACGGCTCATCAACTATGACCTGCACTGGAACCCGGTTCGGCTCATGCAGCGGATCGGTCGTGTGGACCGCCGCCTGAGCCCCGGCATCGAGGCCCAGATGATCGCGGATCATCCCGAGCTGAAAGACATGCGCGGCACGGTTGTCTACTGGAACTTCCTGCCGCCCAATGAGTTGGACAACCTTCTCCGGTTGTATGCAAAGGTATCCAAGAAGACGCTTCGCATCTCGAAAGTCTTCGGTATCGAGGGGAAGAAGCTCCTACGGCCCGAAGATGATTACGACGCTCTCAAGGATTTCAACCACGACTACGAGGGCACGACGAGTATAGACGAGGCGATCCGACTGGAATACCAGAAGCTCCTGGCAGACAATCCGGGACTTGAGGAACGCCTGTCCGGCCTGCCGCTCCGCGTCTTCAGCGGTAAAGAGCACCCTAGACCCGACAGTCGGGCCGTCTTCTTCTGCTACGCTCTCCCTGCCCCTCTTGCACGAGATCGTGCACAGGATAAGGACGCCGACAAGTGGACCGAAGAAGCCGGGTTCACGAAGTGGTATTTATACGACTTGGCTACGCAAGAGATCATCGATGAGTCGAGTGAGATCATTGACCTCATCCGCAGTACCAAAGAGACGGCGCGTCATCGAGCCGTGGAAGACAAGGCCCTCTCGGAAATCCGCGCTCAGATGGATAAGCACATCAAGAATTCCTATCTCAAGCAGGTCCAGGCCCCCATCGGCGTGAAGCCGACCCTGCGGGCGTGGATGGAACTCAGTTGAGGGAGAGTGTCATGAGCACCGTCGATGTCGAACGTATTCGCCAGATCAAGACCCTGCCTTCGCTGATCAAATTCCTCCGTGACGACCTGGATTGGCCGATTGAGGCCGATGCAGCCGAGGACGTTGCATTTTTTGACTATACGGCCGACGAGTTAGGCATCGACGCTAAACACGCGCCCAAGATCAGAGAGATCAAGCAGTTGCGGCCACTTGATACCAATCAGCCTTGGGGTGTCTTCTGGGTCAGTTTCGAGAAGAAGCGATTGCCCATGGTGGTCCTTCGCCGTATCTTAGGCAATCTTGTGAAGAACAAGTTGCCCAGCCTGCGCAAGACCGACCGGCCGAGTTGGGATTTGCACGACCTACTCTTCATCTCTTCGTATGGCGAAGAGGAGCATCGGACCATTACATTCGCTCATTTTAGTGAGGACCCACACAGCGACGAGCTTCCTGTTCTGCGCGTACTCGGTTGGGACGATCAGAACCCTGGCATGAGTATCGACCGTGTCGCAAACCGGCTACAAGGCCACTTCCGCTGGCCGGAGGACTCTCGGGATGTGGATGTTTGGCGGAAGCGGTGGACGGAGGCATTCACTGACCGCTACCGCGAGGCTATCCGTTCGGCTGACGAGTTAATCCCGCGACTTGCCGAGCTTGCGCGTGACATCCGCGACCGTGTACGAGATGTCTTGAATGCCGAGACGGAACGTGGGCGAATGCGCCAGCTTTATGGGGCTGTTCAGAAGCTCCTCATCCATGATATGAACGAAGATGGCTTCGCTGACATGTACGCCCAGACTGTTGCGTATGGCCTGCTCTCTGCGAGTTTATCGCGCCCGGCTGACATTACGCCACAGAATCTTGTTCAGCTTACCGCCATCTCGAACCCTTTTCTTGAGAATCTCCTCGACAGCTTGTTTCGCCTAAATCGCGGTAAGTTTCACTTCGATGTGGATGAAGTGGGGATCAACGATGTTCTCGACCTGCTCCGCAATACTAACGTCGAGGCGATCAAGGCCGCCTTCAATGACTTGAACCCCGCCGAAGATCCGGTCATTCGCTTCTACGAAGGATTCCTCAAAGCATATGATTCCCGGCAACGCATCAAACGCGGCGTCTTTTTCACTCCACGACCCGTCGTCCGCTATATCGTCCACAGCGTTCATGAACTGCTTCAGGGGGAGTTCGGCTTGGAGGACGGTCTTGCCTCCACTGCCACTTGGGCTGACATGCTGAAGAGATTCCCCGACCTCCAACCGCCCGAGGCTGTCAAGCCTGACGACCCATTTGTGCTTATCCTTGATTTCGCAACGGGTACGGCCACCTTCCTCTACGAGTGCATTGAGTTGATTGAACGGACTATGAAGGCGAAGTGGGCACGATCGCTGGGTAGACGCAATCCTGAATCACCGAACGCTTGGCGCGACCCCGACATACTGGCTCGATGGCGGGACTATGTGTCTAAACAGTTACTCCCTCGCCTCTATGGGTATGAGATGATGATGGCACCCTATGCTATCGCCCACCTCAAACTTGCCCTTAAACTGGGTGAGACGGGCTACCAGTTCTCTGAGGGCGACCGCCTCCACGTCCATCTTACGAACAGCCTTGAGCCTGCATCTGACATGGCTGATGCTAAGCTTGCCGACCTGTTCGGACCGCTCGCGAAAGAAGCCCAAGATGTGAATGAGGTCAAACGAAGCAAACGGTTCACTGTAGTGATAGGCAACCCACCGTATGCCGTAAACTCTGCCAACAAGAACTCTCCTATGGATAGACACCTTGCTGTCTACAAGGATGGTCTCGGTGACGAACGAAACCTGAAACCTCTGAACGATGACTATGTGAAGTTTGTCCGTTGTGCTCAATTGATTCTACTTGAGACGGGCGTTGGATTGCTGGGCATAATTACGAACCACTCGTACACAACCGCTCGTCTCTTCCGAGCGATGCGACGCTCATTAATCCGCGATTTTCAGCGGACGCATTTCCTCGATCTTCGCGGTGAAGCCACGCGTGATCCCTCTATGGAGAGAGATCAGAACGTCTTCGAGATCCAGCAAGGTGTTGGAGTAGGCTTGTACATTCGTCATGTGGCCTCACCCCAGTTCACTCACAGGGTTCACAGGCACGAATTGATTGATCCGCAGGACGCAAAATACTCTTGGCTTTCCACACATACCGCTTCCACAACACCGTGGACTGAGATTGTACCTCAACCTGATATGTATGCTTTTGGGGTTGTGTCAGAGACCGTACGAAAAGAGTATGAACGGTTCTTGCCTCTGAACCAGTTGTTTGGCGTTGGCAACGTCGGCTACCAGACCCATCGCGATGGATTCGTTATAGATTTGGAACGGAGGACTCTTGCTGCTCGCATTGAAACCTTCAGAAAGGGTCCTGCCGATGAAGAGCAAATTGCGCGAGACTTCGGCGTTAAGAGCAATCGGGACTGGGCCGTACTTTCAGCCCATGCATCCTTGCGCCGAGATGCCCATGCCGATGATAGGATCAGGAAGACCTTGTATCGCCCCTTTGACCTTCGCTACATTTTCTATGCCCCCTATATGATTGACTTTGACCGGCGTGATCTGATGCAGCATCTAACGCCGCCCAATGTTGGGTTGCTTGTCTCCAAGGTGTTTGATGAGCACGAGTTCACATCGGTCTATGTCACCAAGTGGATTGTAGAGTCAAAGATAGCAGACCGAACGCGCGGCTCGTACCTCTTTCCTCTTCGTGTTGTTGCATCTGGCTACCTATCACTCGATGGCCAGGATGCGGGCGTGCAGAGAAAAGAAAGATGGGAGTCCAACCTGCATCCGGAGCACGCTGTGGATATGGCGCGCCGACTCGGAGCCGAGATCAGAATGGGGGATATATCCACTGGCTCAAGGGCTATTTCCGATATGGCCATTTTCGAGTATATACCCATCCTAAATGAGATTTCGGTGTCACGCTGTGATGACCTGGAAGTTCTCGGTCAGTAGACTACGCAGAGCAGTCACATGCTCGTCGATGCCC
>VGYL01000262.1 GCA_016872975.1 Planctomycetota bacterium | reverse complement strand
AGATGCCTTCCGACAGCGGCAGTCCCGCCCGGCGGCCGTCGGGTGTCGCGCCGCAGACCTGGCCGAAGTAGACGTGGACCGTGGTCGGCAAGAGGTTGATGCGGTACCGCCCGCCCTTGGTATTGGGCCGGCCGTCCACCGCCTGGAAGTAGGCTTCGAAGACCGACCGCATCACGTCGTCGGCGTAGTCGTCGTCATTGCCGTACTTGGGAGTTCTCTGCCAGAGCGTGTGCCGGAGCGGCTCGTGGCTTTCGAAATCCGTACGCAACGCCGCGACCAGTTCTGGCATTGAGAGGGTCTTCTTGTCGAAGACGTGGTATTTGATGGCGGTCAGGGCGTCCGTGATCGTGCCCAAGCCGACGCCCTGGATGTAGTTCGTGTTGTAGCGGGGGCCGCCATCGTGATAGTCCCGGCCGTGGGCGATGCAGTCGTCGATCAGGATCGATAAGAAGGGGGCCGGCATGTACGTCGCGTAGAGGCGCTCGATGATGTTGTTGCCGCGCATCTTGACGTCGATGAGGTAGTGAAGCTGCCGGCGGTAGGCTTCGAAGAGCTGCTCAAAGCTGGCGAACTGCCCGGGGTCGCCGGTTTCCAGGCCGATCCGCTTGCCGGTCCTGGGGTCGATGCCGTTGTTCAGGGTCAACTCCAACACCTTCGGCAGATTGAAGTAGCCGGTCAGGATGTAGGCTTCCTTGCCGAAGGCGCCGACCTCGACGCAGCCGC
Source organism: Planctomycetota bacterium (assembly GCA_016872975.1). Classification (GTDB taxonomy): domain Bacteria; phylum Planctomycetota; class Phycisphaerae; order Sedimentisphaerales; family Anaerobacaceae; genus PLanc-01. The sequence goes on along the minus strand of VGYL01000262.1, from coordinate 7,669 downwards.
TGGAGCCGCCGTTGCGGGCGTCCGCGACGGACTTGCCCATGCGGATCAACTCCTGGACGATCAGGTCGGCGTTGAAGACCGAGGGCTGGCCGAAACCGGTGCGGATGATCCGGGCCGCCCGCTTGAGGAAGCGGTCCGGGTTCTTCTTGCTCACCTGGATGGAGGAACTGGGCTGCACGAGGCGCATCTCCTCGATCACGTCGAGGAGCAGGTACGTCATCTCGTTGACGCCGTCGGAGCCGTCCTCCTTCAGCCCGCCGCTGTTGATCTGGGCGAAGTCGGTATAGGTCCCGCTCTCGGCGGCGGTGACGCCCACCTTGGGCGGGGCCGGTTGATTGTTGAATTTGACCCAGAAGCACTGGAGCAATTCCTGAGCCTGCTCGCGTGGCAGTGTCCCCTCGTCCAGGCCCCGCCGGTAGAAAGGATAGAGATGCTGGTCCAACCGGCCGGGGCAGAAGGAGTCCCACGGATTCATCTCGGTCGTGACGCCCAGGTGCACGAACCAGTAGTACTGCAGTGCCTCCCAGAGGTCCCGCGGGGCGTGGGCCGGGACGTGTGTGCAGACTTCGGCGATCCGCTCCAACTCCGCCCTCCGCCGGGGATCCGCTTCGCGGCCGGCCAGCTCTCTGGCCTTTTCCGCGTGGCGCTCGGCGAAACGGATAAGTGCATCCGCACAGATGCGCATCGCCTGGAGCTCTTCCCGCTTGGTCAGGGCCTGGGGATCGTTGAGGTAATCCAGACTGTCCAGGCTGCATTGGATGTCCTGCTGGAAGTCGCGCATGCCTTTGCGGTAGATCTTGTTGTCGAGCACCGTGTGGCCGGGCGAGCGCTGTTCCATGAACTCGGTGAACAGGCCGGCCTCATAGGCGTCGAGCCAGGCTCGGTCCATCGCGCGGAAGATCTTCTCGCGCATGGTCTTGCCGGCCCAGAAGGGGATAATCTTCTCGCGGTAGACCCGCCGGACCTCGTCGCTCGCGGCAAACGGGGTCTTCTCGCGGTCGTTGAGGATTTGCAGGTCCTGCAGACTGTGACAGCACAATTCGGGATAGGTGGGCGTGGCCTTCGGGGCGGTGCCTTTCTCGCCGACGATCAGCTCGCCCTCATCGATGCAGATCGTCTTGTGCTCCATCAGGTACCGGAAGGCCAAGGCACGGCAGACCGGCACCGATTCCCGCAGGGGGACATCGCTCTCGTAGAACGCCGTCATCAGCTCCGCCCGTTCCCGGGAGATGCAGGGCTTCGCTTCAATGCTTTGTTGCCGCAGTCGTGCGACCCGTTCGTTCATCATGTCAACTTTCTCTTCAGCCGCCGATCTTGACCTCGAATCCGTGGCCCCGAAGGATCGCGGCGATCCCGTCCATTGTACCCGCGCTTGGGGTCTCGGCCTGCATCAAATCGACCTCGCCCGCCAAGCGGACGGCCTTTTCCCGACCGCCGGGATGGTAGGGCAGGATATCAACCCGGCGGACGGTCCGCAACGCCTGCACGAAGTGGGCGGTCTCTTCGATGTTGGCCCGATCGTCGTTACAGCCGGGGATGATCGGGACCCGAACGATGATCTTCTTCCCCATCCGGGCCAGCCGGGCGACGTTCTCCAGGATCAGGCCGTTGTCCACCCCGGTATACTGCCCGTGCCGCTCGGGGTTCATGTGCTTGAGGTCGCAAAGGAACAGATCCGCGGCCCGGGCGACGCGTTCAACGACCTCCTGTCCGGCGTGGCACGTCGTATCCACGGCCGTGCGGATGTCCTCCGCCCGGCAGGCTTCCAGCAGCGCGAGCAGGAACTCCGGCTGCAGCAACGGCTCGCCGCCGGAAAAGGTCACACCGCCGCCCGACTGATCATAGAAGATCACATCTTTTCGTACCTCGGCCATAATCTGGGGCGCTGTCGCCGCGCGTCCGATGATCTCCCGGGCCCCGGCGGGACAGGCCCCGAGACATTCTCCGCATAGCGTGCATCTTTGGAGACTGGTGGCCGGACCGGTCGGCGTGAGGGCAATGGCCTTCTGCGGGCAGACCTCCACGCATCGGCCACAACGGATACACCGTCCGGGCCAAAAGCCCGGCTCCGGCAGAGCTTTCCAACTCTCCGGGTTATGGCACCACCGGCACCGCAGCGGACACCCCTTGAAGAAGACCGTGGTGCGAATCCCCGGCCCATCGTGGAGGGCATATCTCTTGATGTCGAAGAGGTACCCCGCCGCAGCAGTTCCGTCCCTCACATCATGCGTCATACGATCTCAATCGCCGTGCCGATGATCTCGGCCAGAATGCTCGCGCCGTCGTGATTCTGATACTCATCCCAGAAAACACACTTCGGTTCGATCGCCGGATCGATGCGAAAAGCCGAATCGAAGAGCCTTGTCGTGATCTCGATCCGTTTGGAGTGAAATGCCAGGACTTTCTCCCGGACTACAGCTTCGACCTGATCCATTCGAAAAGCTCCTCGGTGCACGTCAGTATCTCTGCGGCCTTCTCTTCCGTCAGCACTGCCGCATGGCTTGCGCTGTCGCCAAGTCGTACTCGCCGAGCGATATCCGGTTGTCGGCCACACCCCGGGTCATAATGCCTATCATAATGCAGCCGACGGCGGGATGCAAATCCTCAATCGACGGTCCATTGGTGCCGCAAATCGGCCGGGAACGCGCTTTACGAGGAGTGCCGGGACGGGTAGCATGGGACCGACCGGGCGACCGCGTTGGGGCTGTTGCCGGTGGACGTGGGATACGCATGAGGAGTCCTGACGATGAGACGATGTGCGATGCTTCTGTCTTTCGTACTGGTATGGGGATGCAGGTCGGATATGTCCATGGCCAATGAGAAACCGGCGGGGCCGGCGGTCGTGCGGGCGGAGTTGATCTATCCCCTGGAAGACCGGCCGACGCCGAGTTGTCATGCCTCGACAATCGCTCAGACGATGAGCGGCCAACTCGTGGCCGCGTGGTTTGGCGGCAAGCAGGAAGGGGCGGCCGATGTCGGGATCTGGGTGTCGCGCCTGGAGGAGGGACGCTGGACCCGGCCCGTCGAGGTTGCCAACGGCGTGATGTCGCCCCAGAAGCGGTTCCCCTGCTGGAACCCGGTCCTGTTCCAGCCGCGGCAGGGGCCGCTGGCCCTGTTCTACAAGGTCGGGCCGACGCCGGACGGCTGGTGGGGCGAGATGCTGGTCTCCGAGGACGACGGCCGGACCTGGAAAGGCCACCGGCGCCTGGCCCCCACGGTCATGGGGCCGATCAAGAACAAGCCCGTCCAACTCGCGGACGGCCGCATCCTCTGCCCCGCCAGCAGCGAGCACGCGGGCTGGACGATCCACGTCGAGAGCACGCGGGACTTCGAGACCTGGGAGGTTGTGGGACCCCTGAACGACCCGTCGCAGATCGGGGTCATCCAGCCGGCGATCCTGACCTACCCCGACGCCCGGCTCCAGATGCTCTGCCGGACCCGGGGCAAGGGCTTCATCTCCCAGACCTGGTCGCAGGACGGCGGCCGGACCTGGAGCGAGATGACGCGCCTGCCCCTGCCCAATCCCAACTCCGGCCTCGACGCGGTCACCCTGAAGGACGGCCGCCAGTTGCTCGTCTTCAACAACACGCCCCGGGGCCGCACGCCCCTGAACGTCGCCCTTTCCTCGGACGGCAAGGAGTGGAGCGTCGTCCTGACGCTCGAAGACCAGCCCGGCGAGTACTCCTACCCCGCGGTCATCCAGACCGCGGACGGCCTGGTCCACACCACCTACACCTACCGCCGCCTGGGCATCAAGCACGTGGTCCTGGACCCGGGCAAGCTCCCGTAGGATCGTCGCGCGGTCGCGCCCCGAATCGCATTCAGGATGAATCGATGATGCGGCTCGCTACCGTTTGTAGTGACGCCGCCAGGCGTTCGTGTCGCGGGCATCCTGCCCGCGCCGTGCCGAAGGCATGAAGAAGGGATGAGGCCCCGGGGGTGAGGAACGAGGGAAGAAACCCCGCCCCACGACCCTCCGGCCCCGTCCCTTCTTCGTGCCTTCGAATCGCCGACGCCCGCGTCCGCGACACGCTTCCTATCCCGATTCCACTTGCGGATTTCGCATCGTGGGTGGCATCACCAAGGGCTCGGCCCTTGACGATGGCTTATACCCTCAACGATGGTTGGACAGCTCATGGGCAAACGATCGTCAAGGCCTCAGGCCTTGGCGATGCCACCCAACAGGCGTATTTGCAGTAAGACTCGTCTCACTTATCTATTTCCCCCCGGTGCCGAGGTTTTCGAAGATCCAGAGCTTCGGGTTGTACCAGCCGATGGAGATAACGTCGCGGTCGAGGTCGCCGAGGGCCAGGTCCTCGCCCTGGGGCGGGGAGCTGACCGTCGTGCTCAGCAGGGTGCTGGTCCAGCGCTGGCCGACCGGGTCGCGCGGGACGTTCAGGGCGTGGATGCCGCCGCCGTCGCGATGCCAGGAGAGCAGGACCTGCACGCCGCGGCCGAGATCGCCCACGATGCCGCCCTAGAGGAAGTCGCCGCCGCCGGCATAGCCGATATTGTCGTGGATGGTGAAATTGCCCTTGCCGTCGTTGCGGGCCCAGACGAAGCTGCTGTTCTTCTGGCTGCCGACGCCCTGGGTGCCGACGATGTCCAGATGGGTATCCCCGTCGAAGTCATACACGGCGGCCATGTTCCGCAGCGGTTCGCCGATCGTGTGCTGCTTCCACTTGCCGCCGAGCGTGCCGGGATTCTCCCACCACCAGCCGCCGGCGATAAGGTCCGGGCGGCCGTCACCGTTGAGGTCGCCGGCCTGGACGAACATGGCGCGGGCCGGCAGGTCGGCGATGTGATGGCGCTGCCACCGGTCGATTGCAGCCTTCTTCGTGCCGCCGTTGAGCAGGATGTCGAGCCGCGGCGTGTTGTGACTATAGGGCTTGTGCAGGATATCCAGCCGGCCGTCGCCGTTGAAGTCGCCGAGCAGGCCCTCGTGGATGCCTTGGCCGTGCCAGGCGACGGTCTGCTCGAAGTTGCCCTGGCCGTCGCCGTACCAGATGTAGACCTTCGCGTCGTCGCCGGCGCCGGGCTTGCCCATCTCGCCGATCATGATGTCGAGATGGCCGTCGCCGTCGATATCGCGAATCTCGCAGGTATGGCCGTGGCGGATGAAGGTGAGATCGCGGCCCACCCACGTGCGGCCGTCCCATTGGTACCACTTGGCCATCCCGTCCATGTCGCCGGGCGCGAAGACGATCTCGGGCCGGCCGCCTTGGACGAGTTGCCCGGCCGCGCATTGCGTGAAGGCCATCTCCTCGTCGATGACGTGTTCCTCGAACTTGTCGCCCGCGAGGTGCTTGAACCAGCGGCCGCCGCCGACGATGTCGAGCTTGCCGTCCCCGTCGATATCGGTGGGAAGGGAGGGAAAGCCCTCGCGCTCCCGGCCCGTGGTCCATTGGTAGATCGTGGTCGAGGGCCAGGGCTCGCTGCCCTTGGGATCGCTGGGAATCCCGTAGAGCAGCAGGCGCTTGTCGCCCTGGTTCCACGTGACGAACTGGGCCCGGCCGGCGCCGGTGAAATCGCCGAAGGTCTGGTCGTGGTGCTTGCGGCCCCCGGTGTTCTTGATCAGGCGCCGGGTCCAGGGCTTGCGGAAATCGGGCGCCGGGTTCTCCCACCACCAGATGGCGTTGCCGCTGGCGTCCTGGCCGAGGACGAGGTCCAGATCGCCGTCCCCGTCGATGTCATAGGCGGCCCCGCCCGCCTCGGGCCGCAGGGGCGTGTCGTCGATCACGTACCGGTTCCAGCCCTTGCCGTTGTACTTGTACCAGACGACCGACGGCGTTCTCGTCCGCTCGCCGATGACGAAGTCGTCGATGCCGTCGCCATCGATGTCGAAGACCACGCAGCAGGTCTGCTGTTGCCCGCTGTTCGGGGCGGGCAGATCCCCGGTCGTGGTGCTCTTACGAATCCAGGTGACCCGCGCCAGCGCCGGTGCGCACAGCACCAGCGTGCCGAGGGCAAGCACGAGGAACGATCCGTGGCGATTTCGATGTGTCCCGATCATGTCAAACCTCCAATTTCGCAGGAACGACCGTCCGCCGTTGGTTCACCAGAGCGCCAACGGCCAATCGCGGCCATTCTACCAACCGCCCCCGGACCGGCCCAGCCCTCTCCCGGCGAAATCGGCTTTGTTCTTCCGCGGTCCCGAGCCGCCTCTTTCTCTCCTAACGGGGGAGACGTTCCGGCAGTTGTGTCTGGCCATTCGGTTAGCACCGTGGGATTTGGCTCCTGTGCGGATTGTTGTTTTTGGCTGCTCATTGTGGGGCGACTTGCCGGCGTGGTATAATCTGGCGTTCTAGATGTCGCAGATATGGAACGTGCGCCGATGACAAATGCAGATCAATCCTATTCAATTCTGAAGGAGGACTTCTCATGGATCAGCATGTTTCCCGTCGAACCGTTTTGAAAGCCGGGGTGGGGACCAGTGCGGCGTGGGCCGTTTCGGCGGCCAGCTATGCCCGGGTCAAGGGGGCCAACGAGCGGATCGCCATCGCCCAGATCGGCTGCGGCGACCGCGGGGTCAAGGCCCACATGGCCGGGATCGCGCCGTACGCCAAGGAGCAGAATATCGAGGTTACGGCGGTGTGCGACCCGTGGCGGGTGCGCCAGGAGGTGGCGTCCGCCGCGGCCCAGGAGACGTACGGCCGGCCGGCCCGGAAATTCTCCTCCTATCGCGAGGTTATGGCGCTGAAGGATATCGACGCCGTGATGATCGCCTCGCCGGACCACGTGCACACGGCGCACCTGAAAGCCGCGGCCGAGGCGGGCAAGGACGCCTACTGCGAAAAGCCCCTGGCCACCAACTTCGACAAGCTCAAGGAAGCCTGTGATGCCGTCAAGAAAGCGAACCTCGTGGTCCAGATCGGGACGCAGTTGCGCAGCCTGCCGAGTTTCACGGGCTGTCGCGAGCTGTACAAGACCGGGGTTCTCGGGCGGGTCAGCCGGATCGCGCAGCGCCGCAACAACGAGAGGCCGTACTGGTACGGCTACGTCAAGGACGTCAAACCCGAGGACGTGGACTGGAAAGAGTTCCTGGGCGATGCGCCCGCGCAGCCGTTCCATCCGGTGAAGTATTCCGGCTGGTACGGCTACCGCGAGTTCTCCGACGGCCCCGTCTGCGGCTACGGCAGTCATTTCCTCGACCTCGTCCATTACATTACCGGCGCCACGTTCCCCACCAGTTGCGTCTGCCTGGGCGGGACGTTCACCTACAAAGATGAGAACAACTTCACCTGTCCCGACCAGGTCGATGCCGTCTGGATCTACCCGGAGGGTTTCATGGTGAGCTACTTGACCCTCTGCGGCAACAGCAGCGACAGTTGCCTGAAGATCTTCGGCGATGAGGGCGTGCTCGACATGACCTCGTGGAGCTCCCCCGTCCTGATGGCCGACGGCGGCGCTCGGCGTTCCGGCAAGATCCGGGGTAAGAACCCGGTGCCGGATGTCCCCCGTCCGGACCATTTCCTCGATTGGCTCCAGTGCCTGCGGTCCCGCCAGACGTGCAACGCGTCGATCGACGCCGGGTACCAGCATGCGGTGGCCTGCCTGATGGCGGTCCAGTCGTTCGATACCGGCAAACGCATGGTTTATGACGCCCAGAAGCGCGAAATCCGCGCAGGGTAAGGGAGCGGAAATTCGAAATCCGAAATTCGAAACTCGA
>VGYL01000261.1 GCA_016872975.1 Planctomycetota bacterium | reverse complement strand
ACGCGCGGCCCTGGAGGTTGCCTTGGACGCCGAGCGCCGCCAGTTGATCCGCGCCAACGAAGAGCGTTTGGCCCGGTACATGGAGGCCGCGCGACCGTGGGCGGCGGCCTGGCCGGCGCTCTCGCGCGAGATGGAAGGGCTGACACTCTGCGAGGCTCATCGACGCATGGTGCAGCGTGCGGAGACCTTGCTTCCTTTCCTGGTGCCGGGAGGATGGCCATGACGGAATTCCGCGACGAGTTCCTCAGCGAGGAAGACCTGGACCTGCAGTCGTTGACGGATGAAGAGCTCGATGCCGTCTGGATGGCGTGGCTGCGTCAGGCCCAGGGCACCAACGATGAAGACCGGTACACCTACTCGCACGGCGTGTTCACCCATGAGCCGGTCGTTGAGGAAGACGACGCGCAGGGCGCAAGAGCGGCAGGGCAAGAAGCGGAACAGTGAATGTAGGGTGTGCTGTGCACACCACCATCGATTGACGTTCGGAATTGGTGTGCACAGCACACCCGACATGACTGGCGTGCGTGAAAAAATGCCGGAGCAGCCGTCACAAGGAGGTAAAGAGGCACTCCGGAAAACCGGATTACTCAGCCATTGGCTATGTCCTGATGCCCCAGGCTTTCTCAACCTCGTGCCTGGTACTTGGACCCGTGCTCAACTGCTCCGGCTCCTATACTCTACCACCAAAGGAATCGAAAAGGAAGCCAGAAATTCGACTTGGTTCAGAAACCGGCCTTCTCGGGTAACAAGGGATGGGTGGCAAGGGGCCCCCAAACGCATTCGTTCGCGTTTGGGACCCCAGCGTCAAGCGCAGTTTGGCGAGGGCGGTTCTCCCAGGCGTGGGACCATCGCCAAGGCCCCCGTGGCACCCAAAGCTGCTTCCATGGGTTTCTTTCCGGTACCCGACGCGAAGGGGCTTTGCGACTCCTTGGTTCACGAATGTCAACGCGGTCTCCATGATTTCACGCCCCCGAATGGCCACGTACCCCTCGCGTCCACGCAGTTCTGCCCAACTCCGACGATCTGTGTTGTAGAAGTAGCTCCGTCAGCCCCAGCGCTCTGGCAACAACCGGGTCCACCTGGGGTTGGCCGTTGACGTGGCGGCGGTTGAGGCCGAAGCCTTCGTCCCAGCCCCAGACGGCCCAGCCGATGCGATGCTCCGCGAGCACCTGGCCGAAATCGCGGAACCAGTTGGCCCGGTGCTCGGGCCGGGCGTAGTTGGGAAAGACGCCGAACTCGCCGCAGTACAGCGGGACGCCGTGCCGCGTGCCCCACTCGATGCCCTCCTTGAACCGTGCGGCGAGCCGCCCTTTGTCCCAGCGCTCGTCGCCGTAGCGCTCCAGCATCCGCCGGGCGCCGGGCTTGTCCTCGAGGGCCGCCAGCAGCGGCGCGACCGCTTCCGGGCTGGAGGGATACGGCACGTTGCGCAGCGGTTTCACGTCTTCGCTCGACCACGTCGCGCCCTGGTGCGTGAACGGGAAGGGATCGTAGCAATGGAAGGAATACACGATGTTCTTGTCCGGCAGGAGATCGAGCTTCTTGAGACCGTCGATGCCGCCCCAGTTGGGGCCGGTCGTCATGATCGTGTGTTGGGGTGCGCTCTGCCGGATGGCCGCCGCCAGACGGGCGTTGAGCGCGTTCCACTGTTCCTCGCGCCGGGCGAACACCGGCTCGTTGACGATCTCGAATATCGTCAGGTCCGGATCGAACCCGCGCAGGCGCGTCGCCAGTGCGGTCCAGAATTTCGTGAAGGCGTTCTGCCAGTCCGGATTCAGTTCCGCGGCCCGGTCTTCATTGTGGAGGTCCAGGACCACCAACAAGCCGGCCCGGTGAAACCGCCGCAGCGCGGCTTCGAGGTACACGGCCCGCTCCTCCAGGACAGCGCCGGTGGACTGGTCCATCAGGACGTTCGGGTGGATGCAGAGGCGAACGTGCTTGAGGCCCAGCCGGGCCATCAGGGCTGTCTCCGCTTCCGAGATGTAGTTGCTGAAATGCTCGGGCGTGTCGCGGCGGACGTAGCGGAACCAGCGGCACACGTTCGCGCCGGCGGACAAGTGTTCAAGCCGGCGGGCGGGCACCCCCGATGAGGCGGCGGCTTTTACGGCCTGGCGGCCCAAGGCGGCGGCCCCGGCGAACAAAGAGGCACGGCGTAACATCTCCCGGCGGGTGAAAGAGAACTTGGCTTGCATGTCACTATCTCCCATCAAATCTGCTCACGGCCCCCCTGCCAGCCTTTCCCTGCTGGGGGCCGAGAGCCCTTTGCTTGTTCGGGCTCCTTCATTCCGAGTCCACCGCCCATTGTAGCGCCACGCGGGTGCCGATGCCAAGTGGAATCGTCGCACAACCAGGGCAAACCCCAAGTCGCGAAACCGGCCCCACGTATGTCATCGCGAGCCGCAAAGCCTCGTTTGTAGTGGCGTCGTCAGACGCTATCTTCATGCTCTATCGAGCACTTTGAGCGGATCGTTGGTTTTTTTTCGTCCTCGGTCCCATATAAGGACCGGGGGCAATCCGGGCGGGCGGGCCGGCGCAAAAAGGCGGGCGACGGGGCCGGTTTTGTTCGGTTTTTGTTTGGGTTTTTCCGTGGGGACGGCCGATAGGACGGGGGTCGGTAGGACACCATGGGAAAAACGAACCGAGTTCAGGGTGCCAAGGATGGATATGTATCGAATTGGACACATCGAGCCGTTGTGCAAGTTCGGACCGGGAGGCGAATACCTTTCCGTATGGCCGGCCGGGCGGCCCCCGGAAGACGACCTGTCGGCCGGGCATTTGACCCGTGTTCTGGAATCGCTGGGCGAGATCATCGGGGTGCTGTCCGGGACCCGCTGCGTCCCGGCCTCCCGCGTCGTCACGTCCTGTAATACCCCTGCTGCCATCTCCAAGGAGACGACTCCCGATGCGGCCCCGCGACACCGATCTCATCGACGGCTTGACCCCGAAACAACTGCAAGTGCTCCGGCACATCGCCGCTTTCCACGGGAGCCAATGCTATTCGCCGACGATTGCCGAGCTGGCGCGCCAACTGCAGCTCAGCCGAAGCACGGTGTTCGAGCATCTCGGCGAGCTGCAAAGAAAATCGCTGCTGTCGACCTGCCCGGGCAGGGCTCGCTCTTTGAGATTGACGCCCCAAGGGCGAAAACTGCTTGAGAACGCCCGGCCGGAGGCGGTCCCCGACGGCCGCGCGCCGCGGACGGGTGTGCCGCTGCTGGGACAGGTGGCGGCCGGCGTGCCCGTCGAGGCGGTGGAAAACAGAGATACTATGTCCCTGGAATCCTGTTTCGGGACCGGCGACGACATCTTCGCGCTGCAGGTCCGGGGCGACAGCATGATCGACGACGATATTCAGCCCGGGGACTACGTGGTCTGCCGCCGGACCTGCCGGGCCGAGAACGGCCAACTGGTCGTGGCGCTCGTCGAGGACGGCCAGGCCACGCTCAAACGCTTCTACCGCGAGGCGGACCGGGCCCGCCTGCAGCCGGCCAATCCCGAATACCAGCCCATCTATTCCGAGAACTGCCGCATCGAAGCGGTGGTCGTCGGCCTGCTCCGCAAGTTGTGAAACCATAGCAACAGCAAATTCCAAGCACCAAACGCCGCCCCGGGGGCGGAAGCACCAAATCCCAAGCACCAAATCTCAAACAAATTCAAAAGGGAAGAAAATCCAAAATTCAAAACGGCTCCGCCATGCGGCGCCGGCGTTTTGAGCCTTGGTGCTTTGAATTTTGGATTTGTTTGGGATTTGGTGCTTGGAATTTGGAATTGATCTCTCCGCATGCGCGGTGTCCGCGCCGCGCGGCTTTGGTGCTTGGAATTCAGAACTTCCTCGGAATGTGGTGCTCATTCCTCCTTTTCCTTTGGCACGCGATTGGCGCTTGCCAGTGCGCCCGCGAATCGCGACAATAGGACCGTTGGGGCGTTGCACTCCTCGATCCGCCCGCCTCTGGAGGATGGAATGCCACCCGTAATGAAGAACACAATGAAGGTATGGAACAGGAATCAGGCATGCACAAGAGAGCAGCTTCCGTGAGAGGGTGTCGGGCCCAGTGGATAGGAGTGATGTTGTTGGCGGCGTTGGCCCTGGCGGGGCCGGCGCGGGGGGAGGTCTGGCCGCGGTTTCGGGGGCCGAACGGGCAGGGGATCAGCGACGCCGGGACGATCCCGACGAAATGGTCGCCGCAGGAATATCGGTGGAAGATAGGCCTGCCCGGCGGGGGACATTCCTCGCCCGTCGTGTGGGACGACAGGGTGTTTGTCACCTGCGCCGACGAGAAGGTGACCCAGGGCATCCTCCTGTGCGTGCAAGTCTCCGACGGGCGGACATTGTGGCGCAAGGAGCGCGACTTGGACAAGGTCCGGATGAACGCGCTGAACCATTATGCCAGTGCGACGCCGGCTCTCGATGCCGATCACGTCTACGTGTTCTGGCCCGGCGTGGAGGAAACGACACTGGCCGCACTGACCCACGACGGCCGGGAGGTCTGGACGGCGCCCCTGCCCGGCAACCGGACCCAGCACGGCATGGGCAGCTCGCCGGTCGTTGTCGGCGAGAACGTGATCATCTCCCGGGAGCAGGATCAAAAGAGCGGCGGCACGATTGCCAGCGTCTGCCTGGCCGTGGATCGAAAGACCGGGCAGATTCGCTGGCGGTACGAGCATCCGAAGAACGCCAATGCCTCGTACTCGACGCCGTGCGTTTACCGCGACGGACAGGGACGGGACCAGATCCTCTTCACGAGCAATCTGCATGGCATCGCCGCCCTCGATCCCGGTTCGGGCCGACTCCTGTGGCAGACGCCCGGGGTATTGCCGGCCCGCGTGGTGAGCTCGCCGGTGGTGGCCGGGGACATCGTGCTGGCCACCTGCGGGGAAGGTGGGCGGGGCATCCGGCTGTCCGCGATAGGACCGCCCGACGGCGCGACGGCGGAGCCGAAGGAGGTGTACGGGCTTCAGGGCAATGCGGTGCCGTACGCGCCAACGTCGGTGGTGCACGGAGAGCACTTCTTCGGTTTCCACGACAGCGGCCTGGTCTCGTGCTTTCGCGTGGCCACGGGAGAAGTGCTCTGGAGCCAGAAGCCCGCCGGCCGCTATTTCGGCTCGCCGGTCTGCGTCAACGGCGTGCTCTACGGCATCACCACCGACGGCGATGTCGTGGTGCTCCGGGCCGGGCCGCAGTACGAATTGCTGGCGGTGCATCCGCTCGGCGAGAAGAGCCAGGCGACCCCGGCCGTCGCCCAAGGCCGCCTGTTCCTGCGGACCCACTCCCACCTGATTTGTGTCGGGGGCGAGAAGGAGTGACGCCTCGACATCACGCGAGAGAAGGAGACTCCAAGCACCAAACGCCGCCCGGGGCGGAAGCACCAAATTCCAAATCCCAAATCTCAAACAAATTCAAAATCCAAAACTCCAAGGCTCAAAACGCTGACGCCCCGTGGGAGAACCGGCGGTCTTGCGCAGGCGGGGCTCAGCGCGAGAGGTTTTGAGTTTTCTTCGCGTTTGGTGTTTTGGATTGATCTCCCCGCTGGCGTGGTGTGTTTGGAATTTGGTGCTTGGAATTGATCTCCCCGCTGGCGCGGTGTGTTTGGGATTTGGTGCTTGGAATTTGGTGCTTCCGCCCCGGGCGGCGTTTGGTGCTTCCGCCCCAGGGCGGCGTGGGACCTCACCGGGGGAGCGCCTCGTCGTGGACCCGGCGGATGGCGGCCGGGCTCAGGGCGGCGTCGTAGAGACGGAGGTCGTCGACGATGCCGTTGAAGGGCTGGCTGGTGGCGGGATCGTGGGGAGCGCCGATTTGGAGACTCTCCACGTCGCCGAAGACCAGATTCTGCTCATTCATCTCGTACACGGTCTGCGGCCGGGCATCGACGTAGAGCCGGATGTCGCTGACGCGCGGTCGGCTCGGGACGAGCGGGTCGAGCGCCACGGCGACGTGGTGCCAGTGGGTGTCGCCGACGACGCGCGACGCGACCGCGTAGCCCGTGCCGCACACGAAACGGAGCCGGCGGGTTGTATCGACCTCCAGCCGCCAATGCCGGCCGGGCACGGGCTCGCCCCAGGCAAGAACCGTCTGGCTCGTCGTGGGGATGCTGTGGAGTCTGATCCAGGCGGTAAGCGTACGCGGATGGCCGGAGCCGAGAGGGAGGCCGCGGATCTCGACGCGGTCGTCGATCCCGTCGAACCGCAATCCGCCGCCGGGCAGCCACTGGGAGTTGTCCGCGGGAAAATCGCGCAGGACGCCGGGATAGCGTCCCCGCTCGTCGGCGGCCATCGAGCCGGTTGTCTCCTGGAGCTTCCAGTGGGCGACAGGCAGACCCAGGCCGGCGTTCTGAGACCACTGGCGGGCGAGGGCCGCCAAGTCCCGAAGATCGATCCGGTCGTCCCCAGCGGCGGAGACGTCGCAAGCAGGCTCCCAGCCCACGTCGCCCGGCTGCCGCAGCCAGGCCGACGACAGGCGGGACAGATCGCGGACATCGACTACGTTGTCGCCCGTGCTGTCCTGCGGAACGAAGCCGTCGACACGGAAGATGAAGGTGCGGCTGAACCGGGTTTCCTCGCCCGGCGCCAGGGTGAGCAGGAGGAACTGCTCCGGCGAGACCTGGTAATCCGTGGTCCAGATCCCGACGTAGGCCGCCGGGATGGAGGTCGCGGCGATCACCCGCTGCTGGGTGTCCGCGTGTTCGACGGCACAGAGCTCGGGGCCGGTGTAGCCGTGGGGCTTGTAGATCCAGATCTTGGGGACACCGGAAGCCCGGTCGGTGAATTCGATGCTGTTCGCGACCCGGACGTACACCGCCGCCGCCGCGGCCCTAAGGTCCCGCACCCGCCCCGAAGGCTGCCAGGGCGTGACCGCCGGGTTGGTCGTGAAATCGTACGGAAACGACAGCCTCACGTTCGGCCCCACCGATTTGCCGGAGAAGCACAGGAAATTGTGCAGATACTGCTCCGTGGTGAAAGGCTTGCTGCCGGTGTTGCGCAGCAGGTAGTTCAGAATGAGGCGGTCGTTCTTGACGATCGCCTCCCCTTCCAGATGGCAGCAGTAGCCGTTGGCATGGCCGCCAAGCGTCTGCACGAAATGAGCGCGATCCGTCTGCCAGGTTACGATCGTGCGGGCCGGCTCGACGACGGGATAGCTCTTGCTGAAGCTGTACGCCCCGGCATCCCGGCGCAGGATGCCGACGCCGATCTTGAGAAAGGGATCGCCGTTGGCGCCTTCATTGTAGCCGGGCGGGTCCGGCTGGAAGGCCTCCTGGCCGATGTCGAATTCCATGGGCAGGCCGCCGAGATAGGTCAAGGCCCCGCCCGTAACCGGCGAGTACAGGAACTCCTGCCCGTGCAGTTGGGCCCGCAGTACGTTGGCGACCGGCGAGAAGCGCAGGCCCTTGTTCCAGCGGCATTCCGGGGACGCGGGGTCGCCTACCTCGATCACCAGCGCGCCGCTGCGCAGGAGGCGCGTCCCGGCGTGGGCGGGCAACGGCTCGGCGGCCGAGGAGGTCCCCAGCCCGAGGCAGACGGGCGCCAGGAGCATGATCCAGATGAACGGTACCCTCGACATGGCCCCCATTGTACCAGGCCGAGGTCAAGGCAGGAAGCACGAAATCTCGAGCAAGAAAGCAAAACCGAAATCCGAGACACCAAATCCGAGCCAACCATGTCACGGCGGCGCGGCGGGTGTCGGAAGAAGAACCTCTGGTATCGGCTTCAGTACAGCAGTTCGAGGATGTTGTCTTTCATCACATCGCCCTGCTGCCGGCGATCGCGGAGGTAGCGGATGACGTCCCGGCGGCTGATGATGCCGACCAGCTTGCCGTTCTCAAGGATCGGAACGCGGCGGAAGGCCTGGGTGCTGAGACACTCGGCGATGTTCTGGAGACTGTCCTCGGGCCCGAAACAGATCACCCGGCGGGTCATGAACTCGCCGACCTGGCCCACGGAAAGGTCCAGGTCCGTCTCCTCGATCCGATTGCACAGCAGCACCAGGACATCCTTTTCCGTAATGATGCCCAGCAACGCACCGCGCGTATCGACCACAGGCAGGCCCGTAATGTTGTTCAGGGCCATCATCCGCATCGCCTCGCAAATATCCTCATCCGGGCCGATCGTGATGACGCCCGTATTCATCAATTCTTTGGCTTTGACCATTTATCGGACCCCCGGCTCGGAAAGAGCCCAAGATTCTGTTCCAGCAACGATTCCCTATTGTCGGCAATCCGCTTGATTCACATGAGCATTCAACAAGTGCCGATGACAGGGCCCGCTGCTCTCACACGTGTAATGCAACTCCTCCCCCTCCTTCATGCGACCCGACTCCAGTAGAGTGGCCACCAGTCGCCTCCAACTCCAGTGGCCTCCGTTCACGACTCAATTCTGGCGGTGGTTCTCCTCAAGCCTCTTCAGAATCTCCCAAACCTCATTCTCATACTC
>VGYL01000260.1 GCA_016872975.1 Planctomycetota bacterium | reverse complement strand
GTGGCGTTCCTGGGAGGCACCTCGATGACCGCCACCGGGATGTCGCAATCGAGCATCCAGTTCGAAAAAGTGGGCATGACGCTGGCCGTGCGGCCGAGCATCACGCCCGAAAAGAACGTGGACATGCTCGTCAACATCCTGCTGTCGCAACTGACCGGCGAGCTGATCAACAGCCAGCCGGTGCGAACGCAGATGGAGACAAAAACCAACATGATCGTCCGTGACAGCGAAACCCTCATGCTCGGCGGCATCCTCTTTCAGGAGAGGAATAAGATCAACCGCAAGATCCCCCTGCTGGGCGATCTGCCGCTGTTCGGCGGGCTGTTCCAGCACAATCGGGTGAAACTCAGCAACAACGAGATGATCGTGTTCATCACCCCGTTCGTCATCAGCGACACTGCCATGTCCGAGGCGGCCAAAGCCGCCCTCGAGAAATCCCGGCAGCGCCTGAACCAGACCCGGGACGAGTTGGGGGCGACGGCCGAGCAACTGCGCCAGAAGATGGAGCAGGAGTAGTTCGCGCGCTATCCCCGTCGTCACGCGGTGCGGAAATCCGAAATTCGAGACAAGCCTCGAATCGGAAATTCCCATGACCAAAACCGTGGGCCGGGCTCCTGAGCAGGTAGTATGGCATTTCACAAGTCCTGAGACCATAGAGTAGAGATCGCTTCGTCGCTGAAGCTCCTCGCAATGACATGCTTGGGCGCCCTGTGTCATTGCGAGCGAGGCGCGCCGAGCGCGGCAATCACCTCATTGCGAGGAGCGCAGGGACGAAGCAACCTCACCCGTAGTCGTGATACTTGTGAAACGCGGTACTAGCGGGGCGAGATCTGCTCCCTGCCGCCCAGGTAGGGGCGGAGGACTTGCGGTACGGTGATGGAGCCGTCGGTGTTCTGATAGAGTTCGAGCAACGGGATCAAGATGCGTGGCGAGGCGATCACCGTGTTGTTGAGCGTGTGGCAGAAGGAGTTCTTCTTGGTCTGGGGGTCCTTGTAGCGCAGGTTCATCCGGCGGGCCTGGAACTCATAGAATTTGCTGGCGCTGTGCGTCTCCCAGTAGCCGCCGCGGGAGGGCATCCAGGTCTCCACATCGTATTTCTTGGCCTGGCCCCGGCCCAGGTCGCCCGTGCAGACGACCACCACGCGGTAGGGGAGCTCGAGAGCCTGGAGGACCCCCTCGGAGTTGGCCAGAATCTCCGCGTGATACTTGTTGCTCTCTTCGATGTCGTTGCGGCAGACCACGACCTGCTCGACCTTGTCGAACTGGTGGATGCGGTAGAGGCCGTACGTGTCCTTGCCGGCCGCTCCGGCCTCCCGCCGGAAGCAACTGGAAAGCCCTATCGTCTTGAGCGGCAGCTCCTCCGCGGACAGGATCTCGCCCATCCGGTAGGCGGTCAGCGGCACCTCGGCCGTCCCCACCAGGTTCAGTTCATCCCGCTCCATCCGGTAGGTCTGCTCCTCGGCCCCCGGATAGTAGCCGGTCCCCTGCATCGCCTCATCCCGCATCAGCAGGGGCACCGCCATGGGCACGTACCCGCGCCCGACCATGAAATCGACGGCAAAGCGCAGCACCGCCCAGTGCAACAGGGCGCCGTCGCCCTTGAGGAAGTAATTGCGCGTGCCCGCCAGCTTGACGCCGCGCTCGATATCGATGATGTCCAGGGCCAGCCCGAGTTGGACGTGGTCCTTCGGCTCGAAATCGAACTGTCGAACCTGCCCCTCCCGGCGCAGCTCCACGTTTTCGGTATCGTCCTTGCCGATCGGGACATCCGGGTCGGCCGGCTGCGGCACTTCCAGCAGCAGGGCGTCGAACTCGGGCTGCAGGGCCTTGGCCTCGTTCTCCAGTTGCTCTTCCTGCGGCTTGAGCTCGGAGAGCCGGGCAATCGCGGCAGTCTTTTCTTCGCCGGACAGCTTCGGGACCGACTTGCCCACCCGGTTCTTCTCGGTGGCAATCTCCTGCAGCTTGCCTCGCACCTCTTTGAGC
Source organism: Planctomycetota bacterium (assembly GCA_016872975.1). GTDB lineage: Bacteria > Planctomycetota > Phycisphaerae > Sedimentisphaerales > Anaerobacaceae > PLanc-01. Next base: position 6,447 of record VGYL01000260.1, on the reverse strand, counting down.
CGGCTGTCCACCTCCAGAAGCCGGGGGATATTCGCCTCGATCCGCTTGTTCCGGGCCGACTGGAGGAAGAGATCGGGCTGGTCGCGGATTAGCTTAATGTCGATCATAGTGGAAATCCCAAATTGCAGGCACCCAAGGGCGAGAAAAGTCCAAGCACCAAATTCCAAATCCCAAACAAATCCAGAATCCCAAGGTTCAAAACGTCGGCGGCCCGCGGGAGGACCCGTGGTGGGCGGCCGGTCCTCGGCGCGAGAGGTTTTGAGTTTTCTTCCGTTTTGGTCATGGGGATTTGTTTGAGATTTGGAATTTGGAATCTGGTGCTTCTCTGTGGGTCTTGGTCATGGCGCAAACTTCTTCACAATCACGACGTTATTCTGTCCGCCGAAACCGAAGGATTCCTTCATCACCACGTTGACGGGCATCCGGCGCGGCACGTTGGGCACGTAGTCCAGGTCCAGCTTCGGATCGGGATCGTGCAGATTGATCGTGGGCGGGACGATGTTGTCGCGAAGGGCCAGGACGCAGGCGATCAGCTCGGCCGCTCCGGCGGCGCCGATCAGGTGGCCCAGCATGCTCTTGACGCTGCTGACCGGGATCTGTTTGGCCCGCTCCTGGAAGACGCCTTTGATCGCCAGGGTCTCGATGGAGTCGTTTTCCAGCGTGCTGGTGCCGTGGGTGTTGATGTAATCCACGTCGCGGTAGGTCAGGCCGGCATCGGCCAGCGCCAGCCGCATCGCCTGGATCGGGCCGCGGGCCTCCTCGTGCATGTCCGTCACGCGGAAGGCGTCCGAGCTGCTGCCGTAACCGACCAGCTCCGCCAGAATGGCCGCGCCCCGCCGGCGGGCGGACGTGAGGGATTCCAGGACCAGAATCGCGGCCCCTTCGCCCAGGACGAATCCGTCCCGGCTGGCACAGAAGGGCCGGGAGGCGGTCTCGGGACTGTCGTTGCGCGTCGAGAGCGCCGTAAGCCGGTTGAACCCGGTGACGCCCAGCGGGTGGATCATGGAATGGGCGCCGCCGGCGAGCATGACATCCGCGTCGCCCCGGCGGATCAACATCAGGGCCTCGCCGATCGCCTGCGTGCTGGCGGCACAGGCCGTCAGGCAGCTTCGCACCGGGCCCCGCGCCCCGGTCAGCAGGGCTAGATGTGCGGCCGCCATGTTGGGCTCGTGCTCCAGCTCGTGCATGGGGTCCATTTGGGCGAACCCGACCTGCGTGTTCCGCTCCCAGATCATCTCCTGGCGCTGGGTGTCCCAGCCGGCGACGATACAGGCGAAGAACGCGTCGGCGAGCGAGCCTTCCCCGGCTCCGAGATAGATGCCCAAGCGCGTGCGGTCCACGCCATCAGTGGGAACGGATCGTCCCTCGGTTGCGGTTGCGCGGCTCGTGACGTCCGACGTCCGACGTCCCACGTCACGCTCAACGCAACCATCCGAAGAAACGAACGTCGCAACCGCAACCGTTTGCCGTTCAGTTTCCACGTCGATACCGGCCTGCCGGCAGGCTTGCACCGCCGCCCCGAGGGCAAACGCCGGGCCGCGGCTGCACTTCTCATGCCGTTGCGGCTCCCGGACGTAGGACCGGAAATCATAGTCCTTCACCTCGGCGTCGAACGTCGTCGGAAACGTGGAGGCGTCGAAGATGGTGGTCCGGTTGGCGCCGCTGCGTCCCGCCAGGACCCCCTCCCAGAAGGTCGCCACGTCGTTGCCCAACGGGCACACGATCCCCATCCCGGTGATGACCACTCGTTCTCGATTCGTCGGCGTTCTCATCGACTATTCCCAAAGCGGAAAATCCGAAATTCGAAACACGAAATCCGAAACAATCTCGAATGTTCAAATCCGCAAATTCGAAACGGGCCCCCGTCCGCCGGCAGCGTTTTGGTCATTGGAATTTGGATCATTGGGATTTGTTTCGGATTTCGGATTTCGGATTTCGAATTTTCTCAGCACGATCGCGGCGGTCTGGCCGCCGTGGGTGTAACTGCAACACAGAACGTGGCGGATCGGGCCGTCCCGCCGGGCGGTCAGCACGTTCAGAGGGCACCCTGGAGCCGGGGTCTGGAAATTCCTGGCAGGGGGGATCACGCCCTCGGTGATCGCCTGCACCGCCGCGACGACATCCAGGGCGCCGCCGGCGGCGCCGGTCGTGCTGAGCATGCTCTTGGTCGGCCAGACCGGGATCTTCTTCACCGCCGGGCCGAGAGCGGCGGCCAGGCCCCGGGCCTCCGCCAGATCGTCCTGCGGGATGGCCGTACCGTGCGGGATCACCAGATCGAGGTCCTCCGGGCCAATCTCGGCGTCGGCGAGGGCCTTCTCGACGGCGATCCGAATACCTTGGCCGTCCGGTTCCAGTCTCTCGTACGCGGCACTCATGCTGTGGCTCTGGCCGATGCCGGCGATCTCGGCGAGAATCCGCGCGTTCCGCCGGCGGGCATGATCGAGATTCTCCAGCACGAGCATCGCGGCCCCCTCGCCGAAGATCGCCCCGCAGGCGTTCGCGTCGAAGGGCCGGCAGATGGTTTCGGGGTCGCCCGTACCGGTGGAGACGGCACGCCGCAGGAGGTGCTGCCGGAGTATCATCATCTGGTTGACTTTGGCCTCTGCGCCGCCGGCCAGGGCCAGGTCCGCGTCGCCCCGGGCGATGACCTGGGCCGCCTCGCCGAGGGCCAGGTGCGCCGCGGCCTCGCTACAGGTGATCGTATTGCTCGGGCCCTGCATGTCATGGATGATGCCGATATGACACGCCGGCATGTTGGGCAGATACTTGAGCAGCCACAGCGGCGTGACGAGTTGAAGTCCTTCCCGGCCCCATTTGTGCAGGTCGAACCGGCCGTCCAGCGTGCTGGCGGCTACCGCCGGTCCCAGCTCGACAAGGTCGCAGCAGATGATGCCGGCGCCGATGTTGATCCCGAACCGCGTGGGATCGATGTTGACCTTTTCCGGATCGATCCCTTTGGTGACCAGTCCGCCGGACGTGATGGCCTCCCCGGCCGCCAGGACGGCCAGCTCGATGTCCCGGCACATCAGCTTGACCGCTTTGCGGTACGTCCGCGGGACGCGCTCCTGGATCCGGTACTCGGGGACCTCGCCGGCCCATTCACAGGGCAGCCCGGTGGGATCGAAGGCCCGAATCCGGCGGATGCCGCACCGGCCGGCACAGAGGCCGGCCCAGGTCTCCGGAACGCCGAGGCCCAGCGGGCTGACCGCCCCGAGTCCCGTCACCACGACCCGCGCCTGGCTCATGCTTGCGACTCCCTCCCACGCGGGGGCGTGGCCTGGGGGGCGGGGGGCGGAAACAGGGTCGAGGCCTGCGGGTCGCGGGTCGAGGGTTCTTCCCCCGCCCCTCGACCCTGGGGCCTCGTCCCTGCCCCCAGGGCAACGTCGCGCATCAGAGACATGAACGTATCCGTGAAGACGAAGTTCTCTTCCGGAAACTTCTTGCCCGCCAGGTTGCGGTCGATATGGCTGAAGATCAGATCGATCTCGGCGATGAGCTGGTCGCCGCGCAGAATCCGGCCGCTGGTGCCGGCCGCCTCGGGCGAGATCGTGCCGATCTGCGCTTCGAGCCGGAGGCTGTCGCCGGGCGTCACGTAATCGAAAAAGACCGCCTTGCTGATCTTGGCCAGGACGACCTTTTCCTGGAAGTCGCGGGCCTGTCCGACGAGGATGCCGCTGGTCTGGGCCATCGCCTCGATCATCAGGCATTCCGGCATGACCGGGAAGCCCGGAAAATGGTCGTGCAGATGCTCCTCGGCCAAGGTCACGTTCTTGACCGCCACGGCCCGCCGGCCGCTCTCAAACTCCACGAACTTGTCGATCCAGATCCAGCGCATAGCGATTTATGATTTTCGATTTATGATTTCCGATTTATGATTGGGGGCCGCTGGCGCGGCAAGACCGTTCTAGGAGCGCCGGCAAATCATAAATCATAATTCATAAATCATACTTTGTTGAGCTTGCCGTCCACGTAATTGACGATGGCGTTGACGGTGAACAGGTCGGCGATCTTGCTGAGGCTGGGGTCCTTCTCGAACTCGGTCAGATCCGTGTGCGGGACCCGCTGGCGCAGCTCGGTCAAGCCCTTGTCCGTAAGCCTGCCGTTGCTGACCAGCTCCGGGTTGTTCAGCAGCCCTTCCGCCGGGAACAACTCCTCGCGCGGCACCTTCATCCCGAACGCCTTCTCCAGGCGAAAGACGATATCCAGGAAGTCGATGCTCTCGGCGCCCAAATCGCCCATCAGCGTGGCCTCGGCGGTCACCTCGTCTGCCTCGCGCCCCAGGGCATCGATCAGCACCCCCTGGACCTTCTGGAAAATGTCATCCCGATTCATGATCGTTGCTACCTCCCTGGTAGGGTGGGGCCGGCCCCACCGATTCTGGTTTTTCACGGATTCCGGTCGAGCAGACCGCGTGCCCCAACGCGCGGGTTCGCCGTGGGGAGCCCGATCCACCGGACCGCTCCGGACATCCTTCAGCTTTGCAGCGACAGCAGCTTGTACCGGCTCTTCATGTGTCCGACCACCTGGGCGTCCAACGGCGCCAGGGCGGGGTTCCGCTCGGACAGGTTGAAGTGCCGCAGCCCGAACCGCGCCTCGACAATCGTCTCGCCGTCGGCGACGCCGCAGCCGGTGAAACGGCTGACCTTCTCTTCGATCTTCCTGGCTTCCACCTCGTACCGGATCTGCGCTCCGGGCGGCAGGAAGCTCCTGTATTTTACGTTGCGGGCCTCCTGGAGCAAGACCATGCTGTGGGCGAAGTTCTCGGTCTTCCGCACGAGCCAGCCCGCCGCTTCCACCAACCCTTCCAGGAGCAAAACGCCCGGCAGGACGGGAAAGGTGGGAAAATGATCGCCCAGGTACTCCTCGGCCAGCGAGACGCTCTTGACCGCGGTCAGGCGCCGGCCTTCTTCCAGCGAAACGATCTTGTCAATCAATATGAACTTCACGGTTCTCCGACGATTTCAACTCAGGCCCACCTCCGCCCCGGCGGAGGTTGGGGGCCATTGTAGTGGCTGCCGGCAGTTTTTCCAGTGTTTTTTCGCTTTTGCCCGCCCGGCCGTCGCGGGAGGCGGCGTAGGTGCATGACCGTTTCCGCGCGGGCGCCCCGGCCCGGACCGCCGCCGGAAAAGGGGACATTCTACTTTTCCCCTTGCGGGAAGGAAAAGTAGAATGTCCCCTTTTCCTTTGCTATACTCTCCGGCATGAACGTCCGCAATGCCCGAATCTCCGACGCCAAGGTGATCTGCTCGCTGATCAATTACTACGCCGAGCACGACAAGATGCTGTTCCGTGCGCTGGCGGAGATCTATGAAAATCTCCAGACGTTTCTCGTGGCCGAGCAGGACGGGCGGACTATTGGCTGCTGCGCCCTGGAGGTGATCTGGTCGGACCTGGCCGAGATCAAGTCGCTGGCGATCCAGGCGGAGAACCGGGGCAAGGGGGTCGGGACCGCCCTGGTCTCGGCGGCCCTGGAGCAGGCCCGCGCGTTGGGCGTCCCGCGCGTCTTTGCGCTGACGCTGGAGCCGGGGTTCTTTGAGCGGGTCGGGTTTGCGGTCGTCCGCAAGGAGGACCTGCCCATGAAGGTCTGGAGCGATTGCGCCAAGTGCCCCAAGCAGACGGAATGTGACGAGACCGCGGTCATCCGCACGCTCGGCGCGGGCGACGCGCCGGTGGCCGAGCCCGTGCTGCAACGGTCTCTGTGGGGATAGCCGGGCCCTAAGTACCGCATCTCACAAGTACTGCGACTATGGTGAGGCTGTTTCGTCGCCCTCGGCGCGAAGCGCCGCTGCGCGTCGGGCCTCGCAAGGACATGATTGCCGCGCTCGGCGAGCCTCGCTCGCAATGACAGAGGGCGCCCCAGCATGTCATTGCGAGGAGCTTCAGCGACGAAGCAATCTCTCCCCCTAGTCTCAGGACCGGCGAAATGCGGTACCGGTTCAGAACCGGGTAACCGTCCTGACGGGTGGCAGCGTCAAGGCCGGTCGGCCGGTTCGTAGTGTGCTCGTCAGAGCATATTCAAGATAGCGTCTGACGACGCCACTACAAACGAGCTTGACGCTGCCATCCGACGCATAGGGTCCTGGATTCTGCGCGGAATTCCACAGGGGGTCGGTGAGATTCGCGCGGGGCGCGCCGCCGGTCAGCCGATCTGGCGGCGCTGGAACAGGGCGACCGCCAGGGCGAGAATGCCGCCGGCGTAGCACAGGGCGTACGAGGCGGTGATCAGAATGTAGCGGAACGGGACCACACTGCCCTCGTAGATCGCGTCGCTGATCCAAAACACCTGCAGGTTGGGCACCAGGACCCGGCCGATCCGGGCCCACAGGTACAGATCGGCGAAGCGCCCGAAGACGTAGTCGCTGACCAGGCCCAGCAGGAACACGCCGATGCAGGCCGAGAGGGTCACGACGATGTTGAAACGCGCCGAGATCGTCACGGCCAGAGCCG
>VGYL01000259.1 GCA_016872975.1 Planctomycetota bacterium | reverse complement strand
GGTGTGGAGAAAATAGCCGATCGCCAGGCTGGACGACGTTCATCAACTCCTCGCAAAAGAGCCTGTTGACCTGCTGGTATGCCTCCCAGAATCCCGGCTCGAACACCGTCCGCGTCGGGAAATAGTGAAAGAGCGGCCAGATCGTCTCGTTGCAGAAGCCGAGATAGTAGTGGTCGAGCAACGACTGCGAGAGAAAGACGGGGATACAGTCGTCGCCGGCCAGCCTGCGGCGGATGTCTTCTCGCTCCTGGAGCTCGAGCCCGTCGCTGGGGATACCCGGCCAGCCCAGCCACACCCGCGTCAGTGACTCCGGCAGCGCGGCCAGACTGCTGGCCAGGCCCCCGGGGCTTCTCTCGAGGTGGAAGTCGCCCTCCTGCTTCGAGATGCTGACCGGCAGGCGATTGGCAACGACGATCATTCTTCCCACGATTTACCCTCTCATTCCCATGGCACCGACGAACACCGCGGACCCGGGCCCGGTCGGGAACGATGGGTACGGGTCCAGTATACCGCGGCGCGGATGCCCTGTTGGCAGTTTTTCCATCCCTTGGTCCGAGGATTTTCGATAGAATAGCGGGCACGATGGAATATGTGACAAGACACGGTTTTGCGAACACAGAGGACGATCTGGACGCCGCCGCCTTGCGGAAATCGTTGCGGCCGGCCCTCGTGCTGTCGGCACGAAATATCACCGAGCACACCACCTTTGTCCGGCATCTTCTCGTCGGGCTGGCGGATGAGTCCATTCCGGCGGCTCTGATCTGCCCGCCCGGACAGAAGATCGAGGCCGTCGCCGCCGCCCCGGCGGCCGTCTTCACGCATCCTCTCGTGGCGTTTCCTCTGATGGAGAACCTGGGCCTCGAGCGGCTGGCCGGGCTTCTGGAGAAGTTTCGGCCGACGGTCCTGCATTGCCTGTGCGAGAGCAAAGCCCTCCTGACGCGCCGGCTCGCGCGGGCCTTGGACTTGCCCTATGTGCTCACGATCAACTCCCTGGCGAAGCGGAGGCAGAGACTCCCGATCTCGACGCACCGCTGTGCCCGGATCGTCGCGCCGGCGGAGGCGATCCACGCGAGCGCCGCCAGGATGCTGCCGCGGTTTGCCGACCGTATGACCCGGATCAACATCGGGGCCTTTGTCGAAACCGGCACGATCTGCTTCAGCGATCCGGCACGGCTGCCGAGCCTGGTCGTGGCCCATCCCCTCCGCCATGTTTCGGAGTTCGAGAGTCTTCTCCAGGCCGTCAAATCCCTGCGGATGGCCGGCCGGGAGTTCATGGTCGCGATCATGGGCACCGGGCCGGCGGAGCATCGAATCCGCCGCCTCCTGGTCTCTCTGGACCTGTCGGACATGGTGACACTCGTGCCGGTTCTGGACCCTTGGCGCTCCGTCGTGGTGGCGGGCGATATCTTCGTGCAGCCGCAGCCGTTGCAGGCCTTCAGCATGTTTCTCCTGGAGGCGATGGCGGTCGGCACCGCCGTGGCCGCCTGCTGGGGCGGCGTGGACGATCTGATTCTCCCCAACGAGACCGCCGTGGTCTTCGAGCCCGACAGTGAGACCAGTATCCGCCAGGCTCTCGGGCAATTGCTCGATGAGCATGACTTCGCCCGCCGCCTGGCCACCACCGCCCAGGAGCATATCCGCGCCCATTACTCCGTCAGTGCCATGGTCTCGGCTCTCCTGCGCACCTACTGGGACGCCCAGCAGCAATACCGGCGTTGATCGGGACCGTCCGAAATCTCCTGCCGGCAGACGCGGAACCTCCAAACCCCAAGCCGCGCGGGGGCGCAAGTCCCGGCCTGGTTCAGAATCGGGTAACCCCTGGTACGATCGGCCGAGTGGTCCCCATGCGACGGTAGGCGTGCTTGCACTGTCGATTTTTCCGCTTTTTTCTGAATCGTTCCGGCGGGGAGCACGCCATAATGGGGGTAGACAGCGGCAGGATCTGCCGCGGTACGTTGCTCGGCAGGGACGAATATGGCGGAAAGCGAAGCGGTTTTGCTGAAACGGTTCACCCGCAGCGGGGATGCGGAGGCGTTCGCGGAGATCATCCGGCGCCATGCGGGATTGGTCTACGGAGCGGCGTGGCGCATCCTGGCGGATGTCGATCGGGCCGCGGACGTGGCCCAGGAGACGTTTCTGCAACTGACGCGGGACGCCGGCACGGTGACGGGCTCGTTGCCCGGCTGGCTGCATCGGGTCGCGACGCACAAGGCGATCGACCAGAGACGCCGCGACGCCTCCCGGCGGCAGCGCGAGCGGGCCTACGTGGCCAACGAGGACAGGCCCCGCGACCTGTCCGAGTGGAAGGACCTCTCGCCCCACGTGGATGTGAGCCTGCGCGAGCTCGAGCCCGAGTTGCGGGAGATCCTGATTCTCCACTTTCTGGAGGGCCGCAGCACGCGAGAAATCGCGGCCCGGCGCGGCACCTCCCAGGCGACGATCTCCCGGCGGATCGGCGCGGGGGTCGAGCAGCTTCGGGTCCGGCTCCGCAGACGCGGTCTGCTGGTCGCCGTCGGCACGCTGAGCGTTCTGCTGGGCGACCATGCCGTGCAGGCGGCGCCGCTGCCGCTGCTGATGGAGTTGGGCAAGATGGCGATGGTCGGTGGGACCGCGGCGGGGGCGGCGGGCGCCGGTTCCGGCCTCCACTCGATCGCCACCGGCGTCCTGACGGCCGTCAAGACCAGGGCGGTGACGGTGGCCGCCGTTGCCGTGCTCGGGGCCGGCTCGCTGGTAACCTATCACGAGCTGACCCGGTCCGACTCCGGACCGGCCATCTCCGCTACCCGTTCGCAGCACGGCACAGACGGCTCTGGACCGGAGGCGGAGACGCAATGGGATCTGCCGGCGGTTGCCGATTGGAACGCGGCGGGTGTGCCGGCGGGCGAGATATGGCACCGGGAATCCGCGGCGTCGGGCGAGGACCCGGAAGCCACGGTGGCCGCGAAGTACGGCGGGATGATGGGTCCCGTGATGGGCGTATTCGCCGAGCCGCGAAACGACCGACGCGAGCCGGATGCCGGGCTGCCCGGCGGGATTCACGCCCCGCCCGTCGGCTCCTGGGCCGACGCCAACGAGCCGGCCACACTTACCGCGGCGCAGTTGGTCGACGAATACACGAAGGCCCTGGATTCCCTCCGCTCGCTGGCTCTCACGGTGGAAATCCGCGAGGACTATGAAGGCGCTTTTGACAAGAACTGGGCGGACCCCCTCCTGCGCGGCGCCTCCGCCCGCGGAACGATTTTCGCGCGGGCCCGGTACCGCACGGACGGAGAGCGCTTTCACAGTCAGGTGTATCTGTGGGGGGATCTCGACGCGCGTCGGCCCCCGCAGGCCGAAGCCCAGGCCCACTACCAGTGCCGGAATTGGGACGGTACGCAATTCTACCAGCACACCCGGCAGATCGACACGCCGATGCTCACCGGATCGGTCAGTCTCCAGCCGCCGGCGCCGCAATTCCAGCTCTGGTCGCGCAACCCCCCGGTGGCATACGCCCTGGGGTACAATCTGGCCAGCGACGACCGCATGGACGCGATTCTGCGGCAGGCGGAAGACCTCTCCGTGCGCCCCGCGCTTGAGGTCGTGGCCGGCGCCGTGTGTCACGTGGTGGATGCCGTGACGCCTCAGGGCCGCTTGTCTTTGTGGATCGACCCGTCCCACGGCTACCATCCGGCCCGGGTGGAGTGCACGCTCGCTGAGGGCGACCGCGACTATGGCTGGCCCCTGACCGCGGGGGGCCGGAGAACCACGTGTTTGGAGCAGGTCCGTTTCCAGCTCTTCCCTCCGATCTGGGTCCCCGTGGAGGCGGACGTTGTCCTGAGAAAGACCTTCCCTGGCGGCGACAACCACGCCGGTTCCCGGTACCATTACCGCTTTACCGAGGTGCGCGTGAATCCCGATCACGCGGCCCTCGGCTCCTTCGACCAGCCTCTCGAACGGCCCGAAAACGATCCCGAGCTCCAGAACGGCACGCACGTCCGAAAGCCGGGCGACCCCGTCTTGTATCTGTGGCAGGACGGCGTTCTGATTCCGAAGGAAAGGCCGCCCGGCTTCCTGCCCGTACGTCCCATACCCCAGTATCGGGGAGAGGGGCCCTGAAGACGTCTCTGATATGAAGGGAGATTCCAGATGCTTCATCGAAGCCAATGGAGGGTCTTGACCGTTCTTACGGCGTTTGTGATCCTGTCGCAGGCGGCGGCAGGGGGGCAGTGTTCGGCCGGAGCCGGCGCTCCGGCCGGCGGAGGCACGCTTCCGGAGCGGGTGCTGCAATTTCCGCCGGACCGGTCGGTCGGCGAGGTCTTCCTGATCGAGGAGAACTGCGTGGTACCCGAGATCTCCCGGGAGTTCCATCCCGCCTATGTGTTCACGCCGACGCGGCATCTCGGTCCGGCCCGGGGCGCGGTCCGCATCCCGGCCGGCTATCGGGCGTGTCTGCACCTCGGGGGCCCCGGCGTGACCCGCCGGCAGTGCTTCGCCGCTCTGCAGGCTCTGGAGCCCGACGACGTCCAGAATCTGGACTTCCTGCGGCCCCTGCAGGTCGACGACGAGTTCCTGCCGTACGTGGCCCGGCTGACGGGACTCAAGGGGTTTTGCCCCGTCATTGCCCGGTTCAGCGCCAAGGGCTGGGTGACCCTGCAAACCTTGTCGCATCTGGGCCATATCTGCACGCCGTACGGGTTGACCGACGCCGAGATGTCCGGCATCGCCACGCTGCAAACGGTCCATGAGATGGAGATCGTCGCGACCAAGCTGACCGACGCCGGCCTGGCCGCCATCGCCCGGCTCCGCAACCTGCAGGTTCTGCACCTGGAGGGCACCACGATGATGACGGACGAGGGCCTCAAGGGCCTGGCCACGTTGCCCAAGCTGCGGCATCTGCGCCTGTCCGGCCCCTTCACGGATCGCGGCCTGGCCTACCTGTCCACCGCCCCTGCGCTCAAGGCGATGTGGCTGGAGACCCCGCGGGCCACCGAGGAGACATTGCAGTCTCTCGCCCGGATCGAATCCCTGGAGCGTCTGACCGTCCCCTGGCTCGACTTGATTACCCACCGGAGCCTCGTATTTCTCCGGGCCATGCCGGCGCTCAAGGCCCTCGGCGTCGGCGCCGCCGCGAATCCGGATGGTGGTATCGCCTCGTTGGCCTCGCTGACCAACCTGGAGGTCCTGGCGCTCAAAGGCAGCCCCGCGTTGACGGACAACGGCCTGGTACCCCTGGCCAAAATGCCCAAGCTCCGCGCCCTGGAGATCTACCACAGCCGCATCACGGAAGAGGGCCTCGCCAGTCTGGCCGCCTGCCCGAGGCTCGAGTCGGTCCAGATCCGCTCGTCCGTCCCCATCAGCGATCAGGCCGTAGCCCGTTTGCGAATGGCTCTGCCCAACCTCCAGACGGTCGGCATCTATCCGCCGGAGCCGCCCAGAGGGGCACAAGTCTCCCAGACCGCGAAAACACGGCTCACCCAGTGAGGGTATCAGATCGTCTGCTTCACTCACCATGACAAGTCAGTTCAGCCTGCGCACGGCGGATATGCGCCCGGTAAGCATGCTACAGTCTCTTTCTTTGTGGATAACTCTCGTGCGGTCGGCCGCACGGCCGACCCAGCCCCGCCCTGTTCTTCCAGAGGCTCCCTGGAAGAACAGGGCGGGGCGAAAGACGATAGCCCAGCGATTTGTCGCTGGGTCACCAGGCACTGCGCCGGAATGAGTCCCGGCAGGGACGATAGAACCCCGCCGGCCGGACACCGGCTTTCTTGCGCCCCTACGGGGCTGGGTATTGCGTTGGACCTTGGTACCCACCGTTGAAACGGTGGGCTATTTGCGGTCGTCCCGGACGGGACTGTCTTGGGTCCCCGACGCAGCCGGGATAAGTTCGATGATGCCGGCAATGAGTTTCCAGCATACCGGTGGCTCGTCTGTCTTCCACTCAGGAGGCTTGTAGGGCATACTCAAGCTCATTGTCAGAAGGCAGGATGTGGACAGCTTGTATCCCTTACTCAGTTTATCGCAGAGCACCGGGTCGGTGATGGACAGTTCAAGTGCACGTCCCCCGGAGGAGATCACACCCTTCCAGTTATGTTTCTCCTTGGAGGGACTCTTCGTATCTCGGATGGTGAAGTTGCCGACGCGAACGAGTTGAAGAGTGGTCCGTTCCGCGAAAGGCCTCTGTTTCATTTCCTCGACAGTCACGTACTTCCTGTGGTTGTGGAGGATGTAGTGGGACGGCTTCACATATCTGAGCAGATCGTTCGGAGACGCTCGTCCCTGCAAATGCCATGGCCCCGGCAGGATCGTTCGATTCTCGCTCTCAAAGCCGAAATCAGGGCCGGTCGCATCCAAAGGAATATCGAGAATGTTGAGCATCTGAGGAACACGACCGCCGAGTTTCATGTCGCTTTGTCGGACCCGGCCGTCCCCCAGGGTTGTCACGGGACGCACCCATTTCCCCGTGCTGATCTCTATGCCGGCAAGGCACGAATCCCCGTGTTTCAACGAATTGGCCAGGACGATGAGGCGAGCAGGGACCGTCGTCCCGCCGGTCCTTCTCCGCAGCACCTGTTTCAGCGAGTTGGCCAGAACGATGATTCGGCTGAGGTTCATAGGTGAACGATCTCCACGGCGGGCCAGTGTTCTTGAAGGTGCTCCGCGACGAGTCGCCGGTGGCAATGCTCCGGCGTGTCCTCACTGCACAGCAGACAATCCCCGTCGCGAATCGCGCCGGACAGCGTCTGGGCGACCTGACGCGTCTGCAGCAATGCCGTGAATTGGCGCACGTATTCACTCCAAGTGCCTTTGGCTTTGAGGAAGCCGTCGAGGATGTCCTGCGTCGGCGCCAACTCGGGGAGGTGCCGGTACCCGATGCCTGCCACGGCTTGGAGAAAGAACTCCAGATCGCGTGCCTTGGCGAAACCGGCGATCTGCGAGGTGTTGTTCAAACGCACGTCCACCACACGGCGCACGCCGGCCTTTTGGAGTCGTGTGAAGAACTCTTCCGCCGATTTCTTGGTGAATCCAATGGTGAAGATCTTCATACTTCGGCCGGCACTTTCTTATACGCAATTCGTTCGGCTTGCATTTCGTAGGCCCTTTGGATGAGACCGGACAGAGAGGTCAGCTCTCCGAAGAGCTCCGGTTGCAGCTTGTGTAACGTGATGAGCCTTCGTTCGGCGTCTTCGTGGGATTCCAGGCTGCCGTCTCCGAGGATGTGGTGGATCTTGAGGTCGGGCCGGACGGCCTTCAGCTCACGACAGACCAAAATGGTCCGATGGCATGTCAGCGGGTCGGCTTCCGCACACAGGAGGGCGACGCGGTACCGTTCGATGCCCTCCAGCACGCACGTGAGGCCCTGGCGGAAGGCGGGCAGGTTCCGAATCAGGTCGTATCGCGCTTGACCGCCTGCATAACAACTCTCCTCGCTCCGCCGAGCTCCCAGTTCCCTTCCCAGGAAGACATATTCGATATTCTGGTTGGGGAGTCTCTGCTCCAGGATCTCCCTATTGAATTGGGGTGAGTACTCGCTATAGGGGCTTGACCGGACATCCGCTATGGCCGAAATGCCGTAGGTCGTGAGCAAGCTGATAAACTGCTCGATCGTATGGTTGGAGTGGCCGACAGTAAACAGTTCTCTCATGGCAATACTCCCGTTAGCCAATAGTATATTGCCTGGTCACCGGCAGGTCAACCGGATTCGGTCGTTGACCGGGGTCCCGGGCTGGGCCGGCACGCGGCCGTAGCCTTGGCTCTGGATCGATCGCAAGTCTTGCCGGCAGGCCCGGGCCCCGCCCTATTTTCCCCGGTGACACAGCCCGGACGCGTCGTGGTGGAGGCAGCGGGGTCCCTCCTCTTCCCGTCGGCAGTCGGGAGAAAATAGGGCGGGGCTCCTATCGCGCGGGGCCGGCCGCCAGGACTTTGCCCGGCGGGAATCGGTCCCTGGGACCGCCAATCTCCCGCTTGGCCCTCGTGGCGCCCTCCCGCGAAATTGGGTTTGTTTTCTTCCGCCCGTTTTCTACTGTATCGTTCATAACTCCTTTCTCATCAAACACTTGCCCCTCTTTTGTGCCGGTCCCAATTGGGTTTGTTCCGCACGGTTTGTCCGAGGCGGACAGGGTCAAGTCTGAAGTGTGAAGTGTGAAGCTTGAGGTAAGAAGACCCGCCGCCGGGCTCTCTTCACTTAACACGTTACACTTCACACTTGAGACTTCCTGCGTTGGCTTTGGCACGCACGCATGGTCCGGCCGCCCGTTCGTAGTGACGCCGTCAGGCGTTATTGTGGCATCGGCATGGGCTCCCAAACGCGACTCATCGCGTTTGGGGTCCCCATCCTGCCGATGATCCGGGTCCACGGGCAGCGTGCCCGTGTCAGGATATGCTCTGACGAGCACACTACGAGCCGCCTCCTGTGCAACTGGGTTGGGCGCCCCGGTGGGTGGCATCGCCAAGGCCTCGGG
>VGYL01000258.1 GCA_016872975.1 Planctomycetota bacterium | reverse complement strand
GCCAATGTCGCCCCGACGGACCAAGCGGCCGCCCCCAACATCCTGTTGATCCTCAGCGACGACCAGGGCTGGAGCCAACTGTCCGAAGCCCTGCATCCGCAGGTGCCCGAGGGCTGCTCGCGGTATATGAGCACGCCGAGCGTGACCGCCAGGGCCGTCGCCTTCATGCGCGAGCAGGTCGGGGCGGGCCGGCCCTTCTACGTGCAGGCCAGCTACTATGCGGTGCACCTGTCCGTCGTCTGTCGCGAACAGACGCTCCAGAAGTACCGGCAGAAAGGCGCACCCGATCGCGGCTACACCCAGGCCTGGGCCGCGATGCTGGAGGAACTCGACGCCGGCATCGGCGCACTGCTGCAGTGCCTCGACGACCTCGGCATTGCGGACAATACCTATGTCGTATTCACCGCCGACAACGGCGGCCGCGGCACCGTGCCGGGCGGCGACGCGGCGGGAACCCCGCCCAACTTCCCCCTGACCGGGGCCAAACACAGCCTGTACGAGGGCGGCATCCGCGTGCCGTTCCTGGTGCGCGGGCCGAAGGTCCCGTCCGGCGGGTGCTGTCACCAACCGGTGGCCGGATACGATCTGCTGCCGACGTTCTATGAGCTGGCCGGCGGGAGGGCCCCTCTGCCCAAGGACGTCGACGGCGCGAGCCTCGGTCCGCTCCTGCGCGATCCGCAGGCGGGCCGCGTCACACGGGAGCCGGACGCTTTGATCTTCCATCGCCCGGGCCGGGAGTTCTCCGCGCTCCGCCAGGGCGATTACAAACTCCTGCTCTTCTGGCGGCCCGATGGCACGGTCCGCAGCCGCGAGCTCTACCGCTTCGATCCCGATCCCCGCGAGGAAGGCCGGGACCGCGCCGCCGAGCACCCGGAAAGGGCCGACGCCCTGCAGAGACTGCTGCTGACGTATCTGAAGTCCGTCCACGCCGAGACGCCCGAGGCCGGCCGCGCGGAGAAGGCCGCCAAAAAGAAGAAGGCGAAGAAGAAGTAACCGGCCCCCGCCCTCCACGCCCGGCCGGGCGCGCACGAACGCTGCGATGTCTGACCACGCAGGACACGGAGACCGCGGAGAAAGCAGGCAGGGATTGCTGTGCCTTGGCTAAGAAAATATCAGGCGTTATATTTTCTTAGTGGTTCTCACTAAGAAAGTGGGCTTTCTGCAGCAGGCCACGGACACTGCCGGACAGATTCTGCGCTTGTTCGACGAGGACCGCCGCCGGGTCGAAGGCCTCGGCCGCAAAGCGGGCTCCGCGCAGCGCCTGCTCGACCGACTCCGGCGACACCCCATCACGACAATCGCGACCGCCGCCGGCCAACTGGACCTGACCGCTCCCACTGTCCGCAGCGCGGTCCAGAGTCTGGAAGACCTCGGAATCGTTCGCGAAATCACGGGCAAACAACGGGACCGCATCTACCTCTACGACCAGTATGTCCGAATCCTCGACCAGGGCGCCGAGCCCTTGCCCGGGTGACCAGAGGGCGCAAACCACGGAAAATGTCTTCGAGATCGTCCCCAGAAACGTTATCGCGAGGAGCGCAGCGACGCGGCAATCAGCCGACCATGTTGGCGCGAGCCCAGCGCGTCAATCCGAACTGGGAACTGCCAACTGCCAGCCGGTTTCCCCTTTTCCCTTTGACTTGCTTCCCCGCTCCTGGCACAATCTCCCCCTGAGAAACACGCCGGATGGAGGTGCGGCGAAAAGGTTGAAGCCCGATAACGGGCCGACAATGTGATGAGGTCGAGATGAGCAGGATGGTGGCGAGAGTCTGAGATGGGATCAGCGGGGTCCGGGATCACGGGATCATTCTCGCCAGTTTTCCCTTGACTTTCCTATGAACCAAACCGATAATTATACTGTAGTAACCATGATTGGATTGATCTACTCCCCGTCGGACACGCCGAAAGGCCTCTGGCGGGGTTTTGCTTTTATGGGTCAGGGCGGGAGGGAGGGGCATGCCGGTTGAACCCACCCTCAAACGTACCATCGCCTTTTTCGACGGCCAGAACCTCTTCTACGCCGCCAAGTACGCCTTTGGCTACCCGTGGCCCAACTATGACCCGTTGAAACTCGCCCGGGCAGTCTGCCAAACTCAAGGCTGGCAACTGTTGAAGACCTGCTTCTATACCGGTGTGCCCCGCCCGGACGACGAACCATTCTGGAGTCATTTTTGGACGGCCAAGCTTGCTCACATGGGTCGCGTTGGCGTTCAGACCTTCTCCCGCCATCTCAAGTATCGCAACCAGACCGTCAACCTGCGCGGTGGCCAGATGACCACCGTCCTTGTCGGCAGCGAGAAGGGCATTGATGTGCGCCTGGCGCTCGACGTTGTCGCCGCGGCTTGGAACAACGCGTGCGATGTGGCCCTGATCTTCAGTCAGGACCAGGATTTGTCGGAAGTCGCGGACGAGGTCCGCGCCATTTCCATGCGGCAGAACCGCTGGATCAAGCTCGCCTGTGCCTTCCCGGTCAGTCCAACCTACAACAACACCCGCGGCATCAACAAGACGGATTGGTTCCGCATCGACCGTGCCACCTACGACGCATGCCTCGATCCACGTGACTACCGGCCCAAGGGGACGAGCCCATGACCAGACCGGACTGCCAGCAAGAAGGCGGAAGAAATGAGTATGAGTTCCCCAGATTCTCTACTATTCCCAGATTCTCTAGGGCGCGGGAGGTCCTCGCCGCTGGTATGGCGTTGGAGCAGTCCGCCAAGAGGTGACGCAGAAAGATAGGCTGACCGAAATGCTCGTGACTCGGTGCCAGGGACTGCGTGGGGAGAGAATCGCGCATTGTTTGAGGTGCCAAATTGCCACCTCAAGAACAAGAAGCAACTGAAAGAACCCTTCGGCTTCCGCCGGGCGAAGAAGAGTTGATATCTCGTCGGGCTCCAGCGCATGATTTCCAACCGACTACCGACCAATGTCGTGTAACCACAGAGGCCACGCAGACCACGGGGCTTTGGGGGGCCTGACCCTAGATTACGCTTAGCGAAAAGATGGGGGATGGCACGAGAAGAAGGGGGCTGTGCAGATTGTCGTGCTGTTGTGGCCCAGTGGCGGTGAAAGACAGTGCGATTCGTGAGGTAGGGCCGATGTTCCGAGCGAGTGGCGGTCCTATCGGATGTGATGCGTGTTGACGGGGAAACGCGGGGTGTGTATACATGTACACAGATGTATACAAATGTGTACATCTATACACAGTTGGGTGCCGCGATGACGACCATGCAAGATAAGGCGTTGACCTTGGCCCGGCGTAAGGGCATTCTCCGGGTGAAGGACCTGCGCGCGGCCGGGATTTATCCGGAATACCTGCGTCGGCTCTGTGCGAAGGGAATGCTCGTGCGGGTTGGGCGGGATCTTTATGTCCCGGCTGAGGCGGAGCTGTCCGCCCATACCGGCTTGGCGCAGGCCGCCAAGCGGGTTCCGCAAGGGGTGGTCTGTCTGCTGTCGGCCCTGCGCTTCCACGAAATCGGGACGGCGAATCCATTCGAAGTCTGGATCGCTCTGGGACGAGGATGAAAAGGACTATTGTGTCGGCCATCGTGCTGTTGGGCGTGTGTGGCTGTCAGGGGTGGTGTGATTCGCAAGGGGTGGACGCCACGCCGGCCGAGGCGCGGCGGCGGGTGATTGTGTCTACGGATATCGGGGGGACCGATCCGGATGATTTTCAGTCGCTGGTGCATCTGCTGGTCTGTGCGGACCGGTTCGAGATCGAGGGGCTGGTCTCGTCGCCGTATGGGCCGGGGCGGAAGGGACATATCTTGCAGGTCATCGATCTGTATGAGCGCGACTACGGGCATTTGCGGACGTATTCCGACAGGTACCCTGCGCCCGAGGCGCTGCGGGCGGTGACGAAGCAGGGGGCGGTCGAGGGGGCGGGGTGGCAAGGGTTCGGGACGCCGACGGAAGGGTCCGAGTGGATCGTGCGGTGCGCCCGGCGGGACGATCCGCGGCCGCTGTGGGTCCTGGTCTGGGGCGGGATCGAGGATCTGGCCCAGGCGCTGCATGATGCGCCTGAGATCGGGCCGAAGCTGCGCGTCTACCTCATCGGCGGGCCGAACAAGAAATGGAGCGTCGATGCCTATCAGTATATCGCGACCCACCATCGGTGGTTGTGGATCATCGAGGCCAATGCCACCTATCGCGGCTGGTTCGTCGGCGGCAACCAGGCGGGCGAATGGGGCAATAAGGCGTTTGTCGCCGCGCATATCGCGGGCCACGGGGCCCTTGGCGAGTTCTTCGCGACGCACCTGCGCGGCACCATCAAGATGGGAGACTCGCCCGCGGTCGGGTACCTGCTGCACGGGACGCCCGAGGACCCGTCGCAGGGGGGCTGGGGCGGACGGTTCGTCCGGGCCTGGGAGCGGCCGCATGCGGTGTTCCGCAGACTGACCGGTCCCGAGGACCGGATCGAGCAGTTTGGCGTTTTCGAGCTGGCTTTGCCGCTGGGCGACCAACCGCCGGCACGGCCGGAGGCACGCCTGGTGATCGAGAACCAGGAGTCGGCGGGGGCGGTGGATGCGGAGGGTATGATGCGCTGGCGGTTCTCGCCCAAGGATGCGAAGACCTACAGCTACACGATTCGCAGCAACGTGCCGGCGCTCGAGGGACAGGCCGGCTCGCTCACATCCGTGCGGCCGGCGCCCGACGCCGCGAAACGACCGTCGCCGGAGTTGCCCCACTGGTGGACGGACGACCCGTCCCCCGAGGCCGCCGAGGGGCCGCATATCGGCGCGCGGACGGTGAGCCGGTGGCGTGAAGACTTCCTGCGGGACTTCGCCGCCCGGATGGACCGCTGCCGGCTGCCCGCAACGGTGGCACGACCACAGGCGAGAAGGCCAGGTTTGTAGTGGCGTCGTCAGACGCTGTCTTTATGCTCTTACGAGCACACTACGAACCGTGCGCCCGAGTGCGAGCCGCGGCCGGGTTTCTAATGAATTTGACGATCAAGTTCGATACCGTGTAAGTAGGGGGCTGCTGCCGGCGTCTTCCGGCGTTCGGAGTTCCGCCTTCAGGCCGGTCCAACAGTCCGACCTTCCTCGCCTTGAGTGTTCATAGGAAGGTGGAGCCGGCTGCGCCGGAAGGCTCTCTGACCCGCGTAAACGCGGTACTCCGAACGCAAGACTCTCCGACCCGCTGAAAGCGGAACTGGGACCCCAAACGCGATAGATCGCGTCTGGGGACCCACGCCGAACCAAGCCAACTCCCGGCGCCGGGCTGAATCACCGATCTTGTTCGTCAAGACCCATAAGGCTGTCCCACCAGGCGAGCCCCGCGCCCGCGGTGTCTTCAGCGGGTGATGCTGTCTTCCAGGTGGGCGAGAATGGCTTTGGACTTGGCGATCTTGTTGCCGTGGGGGCCTTCCCAGTGGACTTCGGCGTCCCGCTGAAGCATTTCCTCGATCTTCTTGCAGGCGACGAGGACGGTGGCGTGGTTCTTGTTGCCCATATAGCGGCCGACCTCGGAGGAGGACATGTTCGTGTGCTTGCGGGTCAGGTACATGCTGAAGTGCCGCGCCAGCGAAACGGTGCGGCCCTTCTTGGCGGAGTGCAGGTGGGCGGAGGTGACGCCGAAATAGGCGCCGACTGCGGCCTCGATGTCCGTCACGTGGACCATCGGGTCGCACCGCTCGATGTGCTCGGCCAGGACCGCCTCCGCCATCGGCAGGGAAAGCTGCTCATCCTGGAGCGTGGCGTAGGCGATCAGCTTGAGCACGGCGCCCTCCAGCTCGCGGACGTTGGTCCGGACCCTCTCGGCGACGAAGCGGATGACGCTTTCGGGCATGGGGCCCAGCTTCTTGTGTCCCGCGCCCAGCGGGGCGTTCGTCATCCGCAGCGCGAACTGCCGGCAGATGTCGCACCGCGTCTGGAGGTCCGGGGCGTCGATCTTGACGACCATGCCGGAGACGAACCGATTGACGAGTTTCTCGGATAACTGCCCGATCTGCTTGGGATGGGCATCGGAAACCAGGATGACCTGCTTGCCGGCCAGATTGATCGTGTTGAAGGTATGCAGGAACTCCTCCTGGGTGGATGGTTTGCTGGCCAAGAAGTGCACGTCGTCAATTGCCAGCAAGTCCGTTTGCCTCATGCGGCGGCGAAAAACCTCCAGTTTTTTCGTCTTCAAGGCCAGCACAAATTGGTTGGCGAACTCCTCGGCGGACAGGTAGAGCCAGCGGGTCTGCGGGCGGGCCTGGGCCACGCCGCGACAGATGCCCTGCAGCAGATGGGTCTTGCCGACCCCGTAGCCGCCGTGGATGAACAGAGGGTTGAACGGGCTTTGTTGTTCTCGGATCACTGCTTTCGCTGCGTTATAGGCCAGCTCGTTCGACGGGCCGACCACGAAGGTGTCCAATGTCAGCCTTGGACCTTCGACCGTTTGGCCGCTCGGCCCTGGTCGCTCGTCGCTCGTGACCTGTGTCTCGTGCCCCGTGACAGGTGCCTTGTGACTCGTGACCCGGGCGACGGATGACGGGCCAGGGGCCACGGCGGACAACTGCCGACGCCGGCCGTTGAGCTCGGCGTCGACCGTGAACGAGATCTCCGGAACCGATCCCATGACCGCCTGGGCCGCCGCCCGAATCTCCTTGAGGAAATGACCCTCCAGCCAGGTGGCCAGAAACGGATTCGCTACACCGATCCGCAGGTAGCCGTCCGCCAGCGAGAACCGGGCGCTGTTCTGAAACCAGATCTTGAACTTCTGCGGACCGATCCGTTGCGAAAGAGCCTCCGTGATAGCCGTCGCATCCAGCCCTGCCGTCCGGCAGCTTCCATCCGTGAATGTGCCCTGCATTGAGATCTCCCCGACGGTAGCGGCATCTCCATGCTCACCGCGGCTGCACTATAAAAGAGGGATAAACTTCCTACACGAAACGCTGTCACCTGGGGACCATTATTCCGGGAAACTTGAGCAAATCAACCACGATCCGCACGGTTTCTTATCCACTTGTCCCAGGGGCCGACAGCGACAGGCTTTGCGCGCGAAAAAAAAATCTTATGCACAGGTTATGCACGGCGTAAATGGCCGTTGTGGATAACGTGTGCATGGCGTCGGCCGCCATTTGGGCCGGGAAGCCGGTCTGCCAGTACTGATAACGCGAGTAGCCGGGGCAGGGGGGCTCACCTGCATGTCACCGGCGGATTCAAGCCCGCCGGCTATCCACAAGGGCCGTGACACCCCAAATTGCCTTGCCGGCTTCTTGGGAAGAAGGGGGAGCGGCAGGATAGGGCTGATGGGATTGCCATGGCCCGCAGGAGGCTCCCAGGGGCCGACCGTTGGCGGGAGGAGCCCGGCCCCAGGTCGATCACAAGCCGGCCTGGAGACACGAAAACGGTGCGTGTTACGCTCCCTAATGAGCTTCGACAGGCAACGTCGGCAGTGGCCGGCCCCGTGTGGGGCCTCTTCGTAGGTCGTGCGTCCTCGCACGACGTCTTAGGCGAGCGGGGACGCTCGCCCTACGAAGATCGGCCTTCGGCCGGTTCGAATTGCCGAACCTGTTTGTCGAAGCCCATCGGGCCCCCCGGGCAGTGTGTCATTCGCAGGACGGGGGCCACACACCGGGCGAGGATCGAGTGTCCGTGCTCACCTGCAACCGTCCAGTGCTTCATGACAATCGAACCTCCGGGTAGAGGCGACGGGTGGCAGCGGCAAGCGGAGTCTTCGGAGCTTGCCGATGGCGGATAGGCAAACCATCGGCAAGCTGCGCTTGCCGCTGCCACCCCACCCGGAACGTCAATTGTCATGAAACACTATGCGTCGGCCCGGGCGCTCAGTCGGTGTGGAAGACCTCTTCCATGGCTTTCCACTGCTCGCCGTCGGGGGTGCCGGGCAGGCGGACCTGGAGCGGGTCGGTGTACGTCCACCAGGTCTTGGTCACTTCGTCGGCGATGCCGGCCATGTCGGCCTTGAAGTCGTCGCCGATGTACTCGAAATAGCTGAACAGCAGGTACTCGCCCGGCTTGATCTGACCCAGGTAGATGGAGTAGTTGCGGATCTTGGCCCGGTCGATGGCGGCCAAGACGCCCGGCCAGACCGCCGCGTGCATCTGGGTATACGCCAGGATGTTCTTCTGCGGCATGCCGATGATCGAGCCGTGGCGGGATTTGATCCGGCTGGGCTGGTACGCCGGCCCGGTGTGATGGAACACCTCGTCCCAGGAGGCCCACCACTCGCCCGCTTTCCGCGTCGCCAGGGGCCTCTGGAGCGGGTCCGTGTGCTTCCACCACTCCTGCGTGGTCTTATCCTTCCGCATTTTGGCCATGTCGGCCGCGAAGTCCCGGCCGGTGTATTCATAGTAGGCGAAGAGGTAATGCTCGCCCGGGGCGGCCTCGCCGAGGTAGATGGAGTAGTTGTCGATATTGGCCTTGTCGATCATCTGGAGCACGCCGGGCCAAGTCGCCGCGTGCAGCTTCTTATACTCGGCGATATTCTCCGCCGGGATGGCG
>VGYL01000257.1 GCA_016872975.1 Planctomycetota bacterium | reverse complement strand
ACTTCGGCATCCGCGGCACGCTGCTCGACGGCCGCACCGCCCACGATATCTACGAGGAATGCAACGAAATGCTGGACTCGCCCGAGTTCAGCGTCCGCCACCTCCTGCGCAAAATGAACGTCAAGCTCGTCTGCACGACCGAGGGTCCGCTCGACACGCTGGAGCACCACCGCAAGATCCGCCGGGACAGGTTCGAGATCCAGGTGCACACCGCCTGGCGCCCGGACCAGGCGATGGCCGTGGAAGACATCGAGAAGGTCAACGTCTTCATCGACAAGCTCGAAGAGCTGTGCGACAGGGAGATCGCCAGCTTCCACGACTACGTCGTCGCCCTCCGCGAGCGGCACAGCTTCTTCCACGAGAACGGCTGCCGGCTCTCCGATCACGGCCTGGAGACCGCCTACGCCGACGACTACACGGACGACGAGATCAAGACGATCTTCACCAAGGTCCGGACCGGCAAGCCCCTGAACGGCCACGAGGTGCGGCAGTTCAAATCGGCGATGATGTTCGAGTTCGGCCTGATGGACGCCGAGTGCAGTTGGGTCCAGCAACTTCACCTCGGGGCCCTGCGGAACAACTGCACCCGGCTCTTCCAGCGGCTCGGCCCCGATATCGGCTGCGACTCCATCGGCGACCTCGAAGTCGCCCGGCCGCTCTCGAAGTTCCTGGACCGTCTGGACCGGCAGGGCCGACTGCCCAAGACGATCCTCTACAACCTCAATCCGCGTGACAACGCGGTCCTGGCGACGATGATCGGCAACTTCCAGGACGGCTCCGTCCCCGGCAAGATGCAGTTCGGCTCCGGCTGGTGGTTCCTCGACCAGAGGGACGGCATGGAGGACCAGATGCGGACCCTGGCCAATATGGGCCTGCTGAGCCGGTTCGTCGGCATGCTGACGGATTCGCGCAGCTTCCTGTCCTATCCGCGGCACGAGTACTTCCGGCGGGTCCTGTGCAACCTGCTCGGCCGCGACGTCGAAGCCGGCCTGCTGCCCGACGACCTCGACCTGCTCGGCCGGATGGTCGAGGACATCTGCTTCAACAATGCCCGCAACTATTTCCCGATGGAGTGTTGACAGCGGGCGGCTTTTGCGGTTTAATGACTTCGTTCGTCGCCTCGGCGGCGGAACCGACCCCGGACAGGTGCCCGAGAGGCTAAAGGGGATGGGCTGTAAACCCATTGGCGTAAGCCTACGTAGGTTCGAATCCTACCCTGTCCATTCGCTTTTTTGCAGGCAAGCCACGTGGAGAGGTGTCGGAGTGGCTGATCGAGCTGGTTTCGAAAACCAGTGTGCCCTTACGGGCACCGCGGGTTCGAATCCCGCCCTCTCCGTTATATCACTGAGGGTCGACAGCTGCAGACACTCACTGGCGTTGGACGGGCATAGTCATCGAGAGACCGTTCGGTGACCTGCTGGCGATGGAAGAAGTGCACGTCGGACCGCCTACGGTCAACGACCTCGCGACTCTCTTGGCCCACGCCATGGGCCGACCGGCAAATGGAGGAGATCGTCAGCGCCCGGGCACCCTCTATCTTCGGAATCGGCCCCAGTGGCAGGAATTGCGGCCGCATCTGCGGCAACTGGGGATCGAAGTCGTCTTATCCGAGGGCTTGCCCGAATTCGATGATGCTGTCCTTGATTGGGTGCGGCGGGCCAAAGCAGAGAAAGGGGCCTCCGCAGACGAGATCACAGAGACCCTGCGCCGGCCCTTTCCCCGGAGAAAGCCGGATCGCTTCCCAGCGGCCGTGAGCCCCAGAGCGAAAACACAAACGATGTCCTTCGATGAGTTCTATCCGAACATCGCCTGGTGGGCCCAGGGTGGCGGCTGGATCGAGTTGGGCCGAGATGATTGCCGCAGATCCCTCATCCGCGTCCTCGATATCGGCGGCTTGCTCTGGGAAGGCCGAGAGGAATATGACTCTGTCGGCACCGTAATGGACGAAGCCGAAGCATTCATCGCTCAATGGCGCAAAGAAAATGGCTCCTGAAGAATCCACCTTCCCCCTGCGTTTGACCGAAGCGCAACGGCGGGTCATCGCACCTCTGTTGCCCCATCTGAAGCCGCATCTGCTCCTCGACCAGCCCAAAGGGCACACCGTGCGATTCACGCTGGCACAACTCAGCGAGATGGCCCGCGTCTGTCAGTCAGCCGTTCCCCAAGCAGCCACCGGCATGGAGCGCAACTCGCTGCGCCTGGTGGTCCATGCCGCGCAGCACGCCGTGGAGAAGTTCGGCGCGGGCATGATTCACCGCATCCCGGTCGGCGAACGGCTCTACCAGTTCAAGATCACCTTGCAGGGCATCCGGCCGCCGATCTGGCGACGCATCTTGGTGAAGGACTGAAGGGCATGTTCTTCTTCCATCTCGGGGATGAGTCGGGAATCGTGCTCACCCGCGCCCCCGAAAGGAAGCGGTCCAGGGCGCAAAAGCGGAAATGATGATCACTTTTCACACAGGCATACATTGGTCACGACCAATAGGAGCAACAGGATGATTCGCGGGGCCGTAGAGAAGTCCCCAAAGGCAGCAGACGATTGACTCCAGGAGATTGCACCGATGCCGGGCCAGTCGCTTAGAGCCTATCCGAATAGCCCCGCACAACGGTACGTGATGACGGCACAAACCAGATGAAGCAGTCACAGATAGTTCTCGGTTTTCTTTTCCCAGCGCGTCGGGATACAGCGGAAGCGGTTCATCCAACTGTGGGTGCGTTCGAGCACCGCGACGATGCCGAGCGTGTCCGGGAGGTCCTGGGCGAGCGTACGGCCGAGTATGGTCTGACGCTGCACCCAACGAAGACGCACCTCGCGGACTTCCGCGTGGGGTCCGGCCGCGCGGACTCGTGCGGCGAACCCCGGGAACACACGTTCGCCTTCCTGGACTTCACGCATTTGTGGAAACGTTCCCTGCGTGGGGCCTGGGCCGTAGATCCGCCAGACAGCCAAGAAACGCCTGGCGCGATCCTTGCGATGCGTGTACGAGTATTGTCGGCGGCATCGCCATGACTCGCTGCGCCAGCAGCACCAGTACCTGTGCCGATTCCCGCGGGGCCATTATGCCTACTATGACATTCTGGGCCACTCGCGGGGCATCGCCTACTTCGCCTATCAGGTCCGACGCAAGCGCGGCCCCTCTTTCGCCGACCTGCTGACCACGCTGCGTCGCGAGCGTTGGCGGGAGAAGATTCGCAGACTGCCGCTGCCCAGCAGACTCGTGGAAAAGCGCCTCGTGCTCTCAAGAAGGGAAGACGTGAACACAGAAGGCGTTTGGAGAGTGGCGCAGCTATGGGTTCGGGGTCCCCAACGCGAAATATCGCGCTGGGGCCCCGAGCGAGATCATGGCCGAGTCAGCTTCGTCATATTTACCGGCACTTTGGTGCCGAGGTCGGCCAGACTGTCGTACAGCACCTGGAGCACGTACTTGCCGTTGTGGGCATACGCGCCGGGATCTTTCTTGGCGTACTGGTAGTTGTAGGCGGCACACAGCAGTCGCGGCGTCCAGTTTGCGTAGCGGTTCGCGCTGATGACTTCGTCCGGGTCCGCTTTGCCGTTGCCGTTGGTGTCCTTGAAGAAGTATGGATGCGTCGACCCGTCGTAGACGATCGGGGCCTTCCCCACGGTGACCGCATAGTCCTGGATCGCGGCGTAGAGCAGCCCGGCGACACCGGTGATCTCAAACGAAAGGCCCTCGGTCCGGTTGCCGTCGCCGTCGAAATCACGCGTGTCTTTGCGCATGTTCCGGGGCTTGGTGTTGCCGTGGCAGATCGGGCTGGTGCAGCCCTGCGTCCTCAACTCGCCCGTGTGCGTCTCATGACACTCGGTGCAGGTGTCGAAGCTGGCGACGTGCCTGAGACGCCCCTGGTAGGTCTTGCCCGGGTACTCATAGGCGCCCTTGGCCTGGGTGCCGAACAGCGTGGCGCCGGCCGCGAAGTAGTGAATGTTCAGGAAGCTCAATTTGGTCGAAACGGTGTCCAGGTCCAGGCCCGCAATGGCCGTAGTGACGCTTGCGGTCGACTGCCGGCCCTGATGGCAACTGATGCACAGATTGCTGCCCAGGTCGCCCGTGTCGAGCCGGGCGCCGCTGGGGAACAGGGCGGTCCTGACCTCGTACCGGGTGAACTGCGGCATGGCGTTGTGGCAGGTGGTGCACTGCATGCCGTTGGCAGACGGCTGCGAGACGGTGACCTCTTCCTGCACGAAGAACGGCAGGCCGGCGCCGGAGTGGCACTTGCTGCACGTGCCGGGGACCTGGCCGCCGGCGTCCCAGTACCGCCATTGCTTATTCGAGCCGGCAAAGTGGCCGACGTCGTTGCGCGTCAGCGGCGCCGCCAACGCAGGATCGAGGTCCTCGACGGAATCGAACAGCAACTGAATGACGTACTTGGCGTTGTGGGCATAGGCGCCGGGGTCCTTGCGGGAGACCTGATAGTTGTAAGCCGCCTTGAGCAGCCGGGGCGTGAACGCGGTATACCGATTGGCGCTGACGGCTTCGCCCGGATCGACGGTCCCGTTGCCGTTGGTGTCGTGGAAGAAGTAGGGATTCGTATAGCCGTCGTAGACGATGGGAGCCCCCGCCTTGGCGGCGTAGGCCTGGATCGCCTGGTACAGGATCGCCTGGAGCCCGGCGATCTCGCCGGCAATGCCTTCCAGGGCATCGCCGTCGCCGTCATAGTCGGGCGTCGAGCCGACCATCCGGATCTTCCGGAGATCCTCCTTCGTCTGGACGCCCGGATGGCAGGTGGCGCAGGTCTCGACGTGGATCTTCAGGCTGTGCGGATCGTGACAACTGATGCAGGAATCGAGGCCCTGCACGTGGGCGAACATGACGTCGTAAGCCTTGCCGTCGTACTGGTAGCCGCCTTTCGTGGTGCCGCCGTACTGCGTGGCCCCGGCCGTGTGATAGTGTATGTTGAGGAAGCGCAGATTCGCATTGGGGGTATCCAGCTTGTCCGGGTCGGACAGGCTCTGGGCCTTGATCGCATCATCCACCGCGACCTGCGACGTGCGTCCTTGGTGGCAGTTCAGACACCGCGCCTCGGCCCCCAGATTCTTGAGTTCCACGCCCGAAGGGAAGGTCACACGGTTCAGGGTGGTGGTCACCTGGTTGTGGCAGGCGGCGCAGTCGATCACCGTCCCCACCGGCGCGGGTTTGTCCACCACGCCGGCCGCACTGCCGTCGGCACCCAGAAAGTCCTGGTATCCGGTTGAGCTGTGACACTTGGCGCAGGTGACGGGGACCTGCGGCGGATTCGCGGTGTTCCAGTTGGTAAAGGCCCTGGCTGTGGCGTCGGCGTGCCCGGAGGTCCGCCACAGGGCCTCAATGAACGGAACATCCACCGCATGGATCTGCAGATCGCCCGCCCCGGCCGTCGAGGCGGCCAGCAGCAGGATTGTCCCCAACCATCGTGCCCGCCCGCCCACTACCTTCTCTGATGTCCACCCATCCTTCGTCATAGTCGTTTGTACCCCTCAACTCTCAGATCCTGTGCTTATCCCGAATCCGTTGCATGCTCCTCAAGCGTAGTTTGAAGTCTGAAGTTTTAGGCTGGAAGTTGGCTGTCGCCGGGCGAAGCCTCTTCCTTCACACTTCAGACTTCACACTTCTTCCGCAAGCTCCGTGCCACAATAGTGTTCCCAGCCGGCGTCTTGTGCGAGAAATCCTTAAGTGCGGCCCCTGCAACATGTTACTGTCGACATCAAGCAACGATAGCAGCGGGAGTGCAGCCCTGGGGAGCCGGGGATCTTCCCAGATTTGAGAGTCTGGCGATGTCCGAATCCCATCGGTCGGAAAAGCCGGTGATGGCCTGAACTTATCCCGGCTGCGCCGGGGACTTTTTGGGTTTTCCACAAGCAACACACTTGCCCATTATCCCCAAGGTCCCCAGAGCCCCAGGAGTTATCCACAAAAACAAATTCCTATACGATCAAGTTGCCCGCAAAGCCTTTGCCCCCCCTGACGCCGGGGCCGGATTTGGCTTTGTTTCGCACAGAAGGTCCCCGACGAGCCGTCTCCCAGATACCCCAGCCCGCCCAAGTCTTGGGTTTGTTCGGCACGCCCTGGGAACGCCGCTCTCCCGAGCGGCTCTCCGGCAGGGGCCAATCAGGAGGGGACCCCAAACCCGACGAACGACGTTTGGGAACCTCAGATTGCCGTTCCCGGCCAATCGGCTTCGCTTCAACAACCGACCACCGCCTACGGACTACCGGCTACCGCCTTTGGGCTTTGTTTGACAACCGGGTCCGACCATGCCCAGTATGCCCCTGGGTATTCCGGGGTAGCGCGGGTGTCTCGGAACCCCACGGCTGGACCGTCCCGTTCCGACCGGCCGGGACTCGATGTCGCCCGGGGCCGGGTTCGCTGGGCGCCTGCACGGTCCCGAAAGCGCAGGTCCGTTCTCTGATTAGCGTACCTGCTACACAATTCGCCGTCAAGTAAAATCCGCGGGACTTCCACGACCCCGCCCCAAGCAGAGCCCCCACCCCTGCCGCAAGGACCAGGATCGCCCAGACCGGAAGGAACGAATGCGGAAGATCCGCCAAAGCTTAAAATATGGGCTGACCCGGGCCCCGGGCGAGATCGGCCGGGTAATTCACGTCCGTGATCTGGTAGGCGCATCAACATGCGAAGTGCAACACGGCAAGAAACGTCGATTTCGGGACCGTAGCCCACACAATTCCATCGCCACGACCTGGGGACGCTGTCCCCAGACCCCTGGGATGTGCCGCTTTACACCAGGAGCATGGTTCACAAGAGAGCGTAACGGCGGCTTTTCGCATATCAGCTTGTTGCACTTACCTTGTTAATTCGCCTGTGCGCGGACCCTGAATGGGAACTGGCGGATACTACTGGAGTCCACTGGTTTGGTCCGACAGCGAAGAACAAAGCCTTCTTTGGTAGTCTCATATTCGAAGCTCTTTCCGCTGTAGGGGTCCTCAGGCAAATAGGCAGGAAGTTCCCGGGGCAAATGTCCAGTCCTGGCCTTGATGAGATAGAGTTCGATCGCGTTCATAAGGGCATTCAAAGGAGCCGTCGCATTCACATGGATTCGGTAGTACTCGCCGACATGTTCGACGCTGTCCACAAAAGTAGCAACGGGGTCACCCTGCTCAGCTTTCTCCCATGCGCGATCAATGATTTGCGCGAGCTCAGCACATTTCTGGCTATAGGGAACGTCACTGCGCAGCACATCGAGAGTCTGACGCAGGGCTGCATCAAAGGACTGGAGCGCCTGGTCGAACAACGGCGACTCATCCAGATTCTGCCTCTCCTTTCTGACAGCCTCGTCTTCAATGTCCTCCAGGAATGCCTCTCTCCAGGCTTTGTGCTTGCTGGGGTGCGCCCTCCACCCTTGCACGTCCATGTCTCCAAAGCGGTGCAGCGCCTCTTCCGGACGCCAGGGAGCCCCCGGCACGGATCGCAGTTGCGCCTGCAACCACAGGAGCGTGGTCTCATCGGGTGGCGTCACCCCCAGCACATATTGGATGGCCGAGCTGGCCGCCACGTCCATTTTCTCGGAGAGTACCCACATGAGGAACGTGTCGTCCCCGAGGTGCGCGGCAAAGCGGCGCATGCGGATGCAATTCTCCAGTGCCGACCGGATCTGCCCGTCGGCAGCGAGGGTTCTTGCCTGGACTCCCAGTAGGAAGGTGAGTCGGTTCAACGAGAAGATCAGAGACGGCGGCGGCAGGAGTCCCCGGGAAAACAGAAATCCCCAGTCGCACCGCGAAAGGTCCGTGGCAGCTTGAACGAGTTCCAGCGTTTCGGGCCACGGCGATCGCTTGAGATATTCCCGCACTTGGTCGTTAGGATCAGTTCCTTGGACGACACTGCCTGCACCGCTCGGAAGCTCCGGACACATGAGACACGCCTGATAGTACAGGAGAGCGGCGTTGTTGGGGTCTGGCGGTAACGCGCCAGCCGGCATGGCATGGATCAACGGAATGACGCACAGAGAGAGATATGTCACTATTCCGCGACCAAGATTGGCAGTGTTCACCATATTGTGCTCCTTCGGGCTGCGAATCAACTGCGAGGAGAACCGCCTTGCGGCGGAGAAGACCGGTCCTACCCGCGTAAACGCGGTACTCCCAACGCGGATTGCCCACTTCGTCGTACGTGCAGGCAGATCTGTGCTGCCCGTTATTCGTCCGATTGTCAAGCGCCAACAGCCGGCTGGCGGCGTCATAACGGTAATCGGCATAGGCCGGGATTCCGGGGTTGGTCCTTGTTTTGCGCTTTGGCGGGGGAGAGGAGCTGGACTGCTGAGGAAGGGCGGGGCGGAAGAGGGGGAGAATTGGAATACTGGAATCAAGGAAGGATGGAAGGATGGAAGGAAGGATGGAACGATGGGGGAAAAGCCCTTGGGATTTGCGATTCATGATTTGCGATTGTGGATCTTCTCTGTGGCCCTCTGTGGTCTCTGTGGCGAAGACCGTTGTCAGTTCCGGGTTGTCAGT
>VGYL01000256.1 GCA_016872975.1 Planctomycetota bacterium | reverse complement strand
CGGCACCCCGGGCGACCACCGGCGTCGCGGGCGTGAGGAGGAAGGACCCGTCGCGTCGTTCGATAGAGACGGGCTGAGGGATGATGTCTATCTCCCCCGTCGCGCTGCCGGCCGGGCCGGCGAGGCACGGGCACAGGCAGACGAGTGCTGCAATGAGACGAACGACAGTTGCACGCGTGAGTCGATTCATCGGCATCTCCTATTCTCTCCACGGTCCACATGACTCGTTCGTAGTGACGCCGTCAGGCGTTTCCGTAACATGGGCGCGAGCGCCCATGAGTATCCACGGGCGTCTCGCCCGTGAAAGCAGGGCCAGGATGGCCCTGCTACTCATCGGCGTTCGGCCCATGCTACTCACGGGCGGGACGCCCGTGCTACTCATGGGCAGGACGCCCGTGCTACTCATGGGCGGGACGCCCATGCTACTATGCTCTTACGAGCACACTACAAACCGACTATCGTGATTCTCTGGTTATCAGCAGGGCCCAGTCTTCCTGGGGGTCGGCCGGCGGCGGGCCGAGTTGGACCTTGCCGCCGCCGGAGATCGTCCCGCGCGGTCCGGCGAATTGGCCGGAGCGCGGGTTGTACCATCGTTTCACGAATCGGCCGGGGGCGTCCGTCAGGTCCAGCGTGCCGGTTTCCACGGCGGTCGGGAAGTACAGGGCGTAGCAGTCCCCGGCTTTGGCGAAGACCTGGCCGTCGTGCGTGGAGGTCTTGCCCTGGAAGATCGACTCGCCCTCCAACAGATCGTCGGCGGGCTCCATCTCCCAGAACGGCAGATTCTCCTCCAGGAACCGGCGGGCGTACCAGGTGTAGCGCCACAGGTCCTCGTACTTGCGGAAGTTCTGCGTGTCGAGGAGTTCGCCCAGGATGAACTCCACCTGCCCGCCGGAGAGATAGGCGGGCCAGAGCTTCTCCCGGCGCAGGGTCTCGAGGTCGTCCTCGGGCAGCCACGGCTTGTCGTGCGTCGTGACGGTGAACTCGTCGATGGCGACCGGCAGGGGCCGGCCTGCCTCGCGCGACAGCTTACGGAAGGTCTCGACCACCGGCTCGATGTCCTTGTTGCCGATTTGCAGCGAGGTGATGCTGAACCGCTCGTCGCCTAGGAACGGCCCCCAGGTCTTGACCGCGTCGCCCGCGTGGTGGACGGTGATGGGGTGGCCGTACGGGTCTACGTCCTTGAGGTAACCGGCAAACGCCTTGACGTTCTCCGGCCCCAGGTTGAGACCGCCGATGTTGTATTCCTCGCAGAGGTTCCACAGGACCGCGTTGTGATGGCCGAAGCGGGCGACCATCTCCCGATAGAACAGCATGCGTTCGGTCGTCAGGGTGGCGCCGATCTCGAGTTTGTTCTCTTTTTCCGCCTCGTTGAGCACGAAGTGCAGCACAATGCCTTTCCGCTGGGCATGCCCGAAGACGATCTCCCACTGGTGGAGCTTGCGCGTGTCATAGTGCAGGTTGTCGTTCGCCTCGTCCCCGGCGGGATCGATGGAGCCGGCAAACGGCCAGACGTTCATGCCGTCGCCGCCGATGTTCATAGGCAGGAAGTAGATGAGGTTCACCTGCTGCGACGCAAGGTAGTTGAGCGCGCCGATGAAGCCTTTCCCCTTGCCGTTGTCCCAGTCCGGGTCGCCTTCGCGCCAATCCTGAACATGCTCGGCGTAGGTCTTCACTTTGAACCGGCTGCCCGAGCGCGTATTGGCGAAGCCTTCGTAGGCGAGCAGATCCTCCGGACTGTCGGTCCCGCCCTTGATCCAGTAGGGACCGTCGCGGAATTTGAGGTAATGGTTCCCGGCGTACTCCAGCCGGCCCCACCGGAGGAATCCGGGGGCCTGGTCGTCGCGCTCGGCGACACGGAACGAGCCGCGGCGGCCGTCGAAGGCGACGGGTTCGCCCGCCTGGGCCTCCAGACTGACGGCGACCGACGGACCCCGGCGGAACGAAGCGGCAAACGACCATTCGCCTGCCGCGTCCGGCGTGAAGTGGACGCGCCAGACGCCGCCTTGACCGTTTCCCTTCCCATCGCCCGCGAAGAAGCCGGGCACGTTGTACGTCTGCCCGCCGGGACCGGTGAAACGGACCTGAAGGCGGTAGTCCAGGAAGGGATTCGGATCGGTGGCGGTCTCATGGGTCTCGGGGCCGCCAAAATCGAGCGTGACGGTGTGCCACTTCCGCCGTTCGCCCGCGATCGTGTACGCCTTACTGGCAGTGCCGGCTTGCCCTTCGGGCGGTCCCGCGGCTGCCGCAACGGCCAGCTTCATCACCTGGTTCATGGTGGACGTCTCGTCTCCCGGTTTGGGATTGCCCCAGTTGGCCCTGGCCGCGACGATCACCAGGTCCAGACTCGGGAGAATGGCAGCAGAGTTGCCGCCCGCGCCGACGGTCATGAAGGCATCGCGGGGCGCCTCCGGCCAAGTCAACTGGTCGGGGTGGTCTCGTCCGGTGGCGTTGAACCAGAAGTTGTAACCGTAGATCCCCGGCCCGTACCTGGTGAAGTGGTCGGAGTCCCCGCCGTAGGTGCCGATCTTGAGAGAGTCGTCGGTGGGTGCTTTCGTTGTATGAGGCAGGTCCTTGCAGACCTGGGGCTTGCAGTAGTTGTCGAAGAACGCGACGGGCAGGAGGCTCTCTCCCCGCCACTGGCCTTTGTTCCGCCAGAACCAGCAGAGCCGGGCGAAGTCGCGGACTGAGGCGATCAGGCGGGCCCTGTCGTTGAACGACAGGCCGTCCTCGAATTGCAGACTCCCCAGCCGCTCGGGCGCGTTCGCCACCTCGGTCGGTCCTTGCTGGAAGACCCGGTCGAAGAGGGTGAGCCGATAGAGATTGATGGCGTAATCGTTGTACGCCCACGCCGCTCCCGGCTCCTCCGGGCGGGCGTAGCCGCTGATCATGTTGGCCAGATGGTGGAAGGTCATGCTCTCGTCTTTGACGCCCAGATCCCAGCCGTAGGATTTGATGCGGGCATCCACGCTCGGGACCTTGCCCTCCTGGATGGCGAAGAACAGCAGCGTGCTGAGCAGCGGCTTGCTCGAAGACATCCAGTCGCCTCTTTGGGCCTGATCGCCCCAGGTGTGCACGACGTAGCCGTGCCGCACGATACAGCCCCGGCCCCCGAGGGCCACGGCGATGGCCTCCAGCTTCTCCGGATCGAGACCGACCTGCTCCGGCGCGCGGGTTTCCCACGTTGTGCCGGGATAAGTGCGGCCGCGGGCGGAAGGAGACTCACTCACGGCTCGCGCCGGAAGACCGCCCAGAACGCCCAGCAGGCAAACAGCCGCCGCGGCACGAATTGCTCTCACGTGCTGCATCATGACCTCCATCGCCTCAGAGGGTGTGTGAAAAGGGTGGCTTCTCACACACCCGCTAATGAGTTCTGACGAACAAGTCCGGTAACGACTGGGTGCCATGCCTACGGCTTTGCGTAGGCATGTTCTGCTGACCGAGTCGAGCATGTCTACGAGGCGTAGACATGGCACCCGGCCATGGGGGATCTGTGATTGCCGGTCTTGTTCGTCAAAACTCATCAGGTTGCTACTCTCTCCTCAGGATGTCTCCCAACTCATCCGCCGTCACCGGCCGGTCGAGCCGGCCATTGGCCGACTTGGGCGAGCCGCCCCCCTTGCCGCCAACGGCGTTTTGGATCTTCTTGAGCAGACCGCCAGCGTCGAGTGTCCGGGAGCTGATGGCGATGTTGACCTCGCTGACGACCACCCCGGCCCCGTTGGCCGCCTCCGCCATCATGCCCGCGAGAACGGACATCAGCTCGCGCGGCAACTCGCCCACGTAGACGCTGACCGAGGACGCCCCCACCGGGACCACTTCGGCGGCCTTCGCCAGATCGGCCAGCCGCAGCGACCAGATCCGCTCCAGCTCCTTGCCGAGTTCTTTCACCCGCTCCTGGCCCTTCTGGAACAGGGCCGGCAGATCCGCGGTCGCGCAGCCGGCGAGCTTGCGCAACTCCCGCAGAACAGCGGTCTCAACTTGAGATCGCTCCAAGGCCCGCGCCCCCGCGAGGAACGAAACCCGCGTTCCCTGCTTCCTGGTTTCCAGATCGAAAACACGAATGACCCCGATCCGCCCGGTGGAGGCGACATGCGCCCCGCAGCAGGCGGAGGTGTCGACCTCGCCGATCTTCACGAGGCGGAGGACCTCTCGTGGCGAGGGCATCCTGCCCTTGTTCTTCTCTTCGTCGGACTCGGTCAACACGGGTGGGACGCCCTCGCCACGGCGGCCTCTGGCTGGCATCTCCTGCTCGTTGAACGTGGTCTCGACGGGGAGATCGAGCATGACGACGCGTATGGCCCGCCGCTCCAACTCCTCCGCCACGTCCCATTCGACCTTCTTGTCGAAGTCCACGGTGCAGCCTTCCAGGCCGATATGCACGCCCACCGTCTCCAGGCCGAACTGCGCCGCGGCGATCCCCGAGAGCACATGCTGCGCCGTATGCTGAGTCGCGGTGTGGAGCCTGCGCTCCCTATCAAGCCGAGCGATGTATCTCCCATCCACCAGCGGTCGATCCAGCGTCAGGACGATCCTGCCCTCCACGACCCGAACCTCCTTGACAACCGCGTCGCCGACGAAACCTTGATCCGCCGGCTGCCCGCCTTCCTCCGGATGAAACAGAATCGGATCGGTCGTGACTTGGTTCTCCCCGACCGTCACCACCTCCACGTCGGTCTCACACACATCCGGCTGCGTCCAGTACAATCTCTTCATGGCCGGGATTGTACCGTGCCGTCCCGGTCCCGGCAACGCTGTGCCCCAGCGCCTCAGCTCAAAGGCACAACTCCCGGCAGGTGGCTACGAATTCCCTGGCCCGCTGGAGTGTTGTCCGGGCCTGTGCTTCCTCGGGTGCGAAAGGCGCCAGGTAATCGCAATCGTTTCGCAGAGTGAACGCCTCGATGAAGTACTTGTGGAACTTCGGATCAACGACTCTGGGTTGGGCGAGGTACTCACCGAAGGCGGAGATGATCGCGTGATGGGAACTCCTCTCAATCCCTTTGTGCAGCAGAAGGGCCGTGGCGGCATGGAACATGGCGTAATAGGCACGTCCAATGGTCCCGCGAAAGAACCCTCCGGAATACAGGTACTCGCTCTCTCGGAGGAAGTCTTCCGCGCTCTCCAAGTGCTTCTGTACGTCCTTCTTCATGCCGGGATACCCTCCCGTTTGACCGTGCGGTAGATCAGGAACGATCCCCCGGCAAAATCCTCTTCGGTCACGAACAAGAACGTAACCACGGTGTTGTGTTCCAGGCTGAGGTCGGAAGCCAATTGGCTGGTGCGCTCGTGCTCTGCAAAACGATCAGGAATGGCATCCAGGATCACGGCAATGTCAATATCGCTGTCAACCGTCAACTGGTCGCGGGCGGCCGAGCCGTACAGATAAACTGCCCGCAGGCGATCTCCATAGAGTTCCTCCAGACCCCGGCGGGCCTGCGAAGCGATTTCCAACGCATGTCGTCGTGTCGTTACCATGGTCATCGCCTATCATAGCACAGAAGCAGGGCGGAAGGGAAGAAGAGGTAAACAGAAGGAGCGTGCGAAACCCGGAGGTTCCTGTTTCCCTCTGGGGCGGGTGCATGAACCGGGCAGACACAGGTTGCATATAGAGAGAGGATGTGGTATAAGCTCCCTGGTCTACTGTTTACCGTTTACGATTGGAGACTCGGCTCGCGCCGTCGGCGCCGCAGGCGATCTCAGATCGTAAATCGTCAATCATAAATGATAAATCTTCTGGGATGTCATTATGGAAGTTGCAGAACTCAAGACGGTGATTGAGGAGTTGGAGGCCCGGGTCGAAAAGATCCGGGACTGGCTTTGA
This sequence comes from Planctomycetota bacterium, assembly GCA_016872975.1. Taxonomy (GTDB): domain Bacteria; phylum Planctomycetota; class Phycisphaerae; order Sedimentisphaerales; family Anaerobacaceae; genus PLanc-01. The sequence goes on along the minus strand of VGYL01000256.1, from coordinate 2,686 downwards.
CTTGCCGAGCAAGAAGAAACAACTGGAGGAACTGACCGCCAGAATGTCGCGGCCGGGGTTCTGGGATAACCAGGAATCGGCCCAGGCCGTGGTGGGCCAGTTGAGTGCTCTCAAGGCGGTGGTGGAGCCGGTCGAGGAGATGCAGCGCGAGGTCAAGGACGTGGCGGAGCTGCACCAACTGGCCGCCGAAGAACAGGATGCGGACGAGCTGGCGCAGTTGGAGGACGATGTCAAAGCCCTGGAGCGGCGCTGCGAGCAGGTCGAATTGCAGGGGCTGCTGGCGGGACCGCACGACATGCGCAACTGCTTCTTCGCCATTCACGCCGGGGCCGGCGGCACCGAAAGCTGCGACTGGGCCAGCATGCTGCTGCGGATGTACACGCGGTATTTCGACGCGAACAAGTTCAAGTACGAGGAGTTGAGCATCACGCCGGGCGAAGAGGCCGGCATTCGCTCCGTCCAATTGCGGGTGCTCGGGCCCTTCGCGTTCGGCAAGCTCTCGTGCGAGACGGGCGTGCACCGGCTGGTGCGGATCAGCCCGTTCGACGCGCAGAAGCGCCGGCACACCAGCTTTGCGGCCGTCGACGTGCTGCCGGAGCTGCCGGAGACCGATCTGACGCTGAAGGAGAGCGACTGCGAGATCGAGTTCTTCCGCCGCTCCTCCGGGGCGGGCGGGCAGAACGTCAACAAGGTCTCCACCGCGGTCCGCATCCGGCATATTCCGACGGGCATCATTGTCGAGTGCGTCAACGAGCGCAGCCAGGTCCAGAACAAACGGATGGGCTTGGCCATTCTGCAGTCGAAGATCGAGCGGATGGAGCAGGAGAAACGCGACAAGGAGATGAACAAGCTCTACGGCGACAAGGGCGAGATCGCCTGGGGCAACCAGATCCGCAGCTACGTGCTCCAGCCGTACCAGATGGTCAAGGACCATCGCACCGATCATCAGACCGGCAACGTCGACGCCGTCCTCGATGGGGAGCTGGACCCGTTCATCGAAAGCTATCTGCGGCACCGCATAAAGAACAGGATAAAGGAATAGAAACTCGAAGCCGCCTTGGGAGGCGGAAAAACCAAAATTCCAAATCTCAAATCCCAAATTCCAAACACACCGCGCCAGCGGAGAGATCAATTCAAAATCCAAAGCACCAAGGTTCAAAACGCTGGCGCCGCTTGGCGGAGCCGTTTGGGATCTTGGGTTTTCTTCCCTTTTGGATTTGTTTGGAATTTGGTGCTTGAAATTTGGAATTTCCGCCTCTGGGCGGCCTTTGGTGCTTGGAATTTGGGGTTTCCGGCCCTGGTTGGTGGCCGGATTGGATGCGCCTGTCGCGATTGGCAGTAAGGTTGGAAGATGAAGCAGATTATCGAGGTTAAGGTCAAGACGCGTACGGCCGACTGGGCCGCGTGCAAGACGGACATGCTCGTCGTGGGGCGGTTCTCCGATGGCGGGCCGGACGAGGTCCTCCAGGTGCTCGACCGGAAGCTGGGCGGCCGCATCGAGCGGCTGACCAAGCTGGGCGATTTCACGGGCAAGCCCAAGACGTACGCCCTCATCTACGGCGAGGGCCGGATTGCCGCCGAGCGCGTACTGCTGGTGGGACTGGGCGAGCGGAAGAAGGCGACGCTCGACACGATCCGCCGGGCGGCGGGCACCGCGGCGTACCGGGCCGTCGAGATGAAAGTCAAACGTATCGCCCTGGCCCTGCATCGCCCGTTCGACGGTCGCTTCGAGGCGGCCGCGCTGGGCCGGGCCATGGTCGAGGGCGCGTATCTCGGCAGCTACCGCTACGACGAGTTCATCTCGGAAAACAACAACGGCCGGCCCGGCGTGCTCGACGTGGAGATCGTGGACCCCGAGGCGGCGCGGATCAAGGACCTGACGCCGGGCGTCGCGGCCGGCAGGATTGTGGGGCAGGCGCAGAGCCACGCGCGGACCCTCGCCAACCGGCCGGCCAACGTGATTACCCCGTCGGTGTTGGCCAAGGCGGCGCAGGACTTGGCCCGTGGCCTCAAGACGGTGAGCTGCACGGTCTTCGATGAGAAGAAGCTCCAGGCGAGCGGGATGGGCGGCATTCTGGCGGTCGGGGCCGGCAGCCAGAACCGGCCGCAGTTGATCGTCCTGAAGTACACCCCGGCCCGCAAGCCCGCCAAGGGTCTGCCGACCGTGGCCCTGGTGGGCAAGGCGATCACCTTCGATTCCGGCGGCATCAGCATCAAGCCGTCGCAGGACATGGACCAGATGAAGTTCGACAAGACCGGCGGCATCGCGGTGCTGGCGACGATGCGGGCCTTGGCCGAGCTGAGGCTGCCGATCAACGTGCTGGGCCTGATCCCGGCGGCGGAGAACCTGCCGAGTGGGTCGAGTTTCCGGCCCGGAGACATCATCACGACCTACAGCGGCAAGACCGTCGAGATCCTCAACACGGACGCCGAGGGCCGGATGATCCTGTGCGACGCGATCGCCTATGCGGCCGAAAAGAAATGCGATATCATCGTCGATATCGCCACCCTGACGGGCGCGTGCATGGTCGCCCTGGGCACCTACAAGGCCGGCCTGATGAGCAACGATGACGACTTGGCCCGGGTGCTGGAGGAGGCAGCCCGCGACAGCGGCGAGAGCGTCTGGCGCCTGCCGCTCGGCGACGAGTACACCGACGAGATGAAGAGCAAGATCGCGGACCTCAAG
>VGYL01000255.1 GCA_016872975.1 Planctomycetota bacterium | reverse complement strand
GCGATCTCGCGGCAGTTGCAGCCACGTCAGAGGACGCGCACGACCATACCGCCGGGGGGCACGCCCATGGCGACGCAAAGACATCCCAAATCACCGTCTGGGGCGAACGTTTCGAGGTGTTCCTGGAGCATCCATACCTCGTGGCCGGGGAGCCGGCGGCATTCGTGACGCACGTCTCCGACCTGACGACCGGCGAGCCGCGCACCGCCGGGCCGGTGATCTTTGTTCTCACGAACAGTGCCGGGGCATTGAAGGAATACGTCGCGCCCACACCTGCCAGAACAGGCATCTACGTTCCGCAACTGACCTTCCCCGCACCGGGCGAATGGGCGGTCACGCTCAGAGTCCCCCTGGACGGCGTCGAGCACCAGGTGAAGCTGCCTGCCATCCGGGTGTATGCCTCGCAGGCCGCAGCCGACGCCGCACCGGCTCAGGAAACCCCAACCGGCATCAGCTTCCTAAAGGAGCAGCAATGGCCGGTACGGATGAAGGTACAGCCGGCTCGTGTTCGCCCACTCGGCAGCCAGCAGACGCTGGCCGTGCCACGGTCGGCCCTGTTTGAAGAAGGCGGCAAGCAGGCATTGTTCGTTCAGGTGGCCGGCGAAACCGTTCAGAAACGCTACCCGGCACTGGGACAGATGGATGCGGGCATGGTCGAGGTCCTGTCCGGCGTCAAGGAGGGTGAGCAGGTCGTCTGCGAAGCACTCGCGGCGGTCATCGAGGCGGAGCAACAAGACACCGGAGTCGAACACACTCATGATGAGGCTCCATCGGCGGCAAGCGACCCGGCCCGATTCGGCATCGAGACCGGGCCGGTCGGCCCGGGCGTCCTGGAGCTACGCGCGACCCTGGCGGGCGAAGTGAAGCTCAACGCCGGCAAGGTGGCGCACATCGTCCCCCAAGTGCCCGGTCGAGTTCGCGAGGTGCTCAAAGAGGTGGGCGATCCTGTCCGGGCCGGCGAGGTGATGGCCTGGCTGGAGAGCACGGCGCTGGGACAGGCCAAGATCGATTACCTGGCCAAGTTCGCCGAAATATCGTGCCAGGCGATGGAACTGGCGCGAGCCCGAGAGATACACGACAACGGGACACGCCTGTTACAGTCGCTGGAGTCTTCCCCGGCATTGGAGACCCTGCGCGGCACGGACTGGGGTCCCATGGGCAGCGTCCGCAGCAACCTGATCGGCGCGTACGCCGAGTTGTACTATGCCAGGGCCGCGTATGAGAGAGAGAAGCAGCTTTTCGACAAGCAGATCACCAGCGGCGACGATTTTCACAAGGCCCAGAGCGACCTGAAGAAAGCCGAGGCCGTCTACCAGGCGACCCGCGACACTGTCGCCTTTGAGATCCGTCGCGGGCTGATCGAGGCCACGCACGCTCAGCGGATCCGGGAACTGGACGTGGTCGGGGCGGAGCGCAATCTTTACGTCCTCGGTCTTACGGCAGCCGACATGCAGGTTCTTCAGAAGCTCGCCCCGAGCCACTCCTCGCACCGCCGTGATTCCGACGCCGATCCCGCGGCCTCGACAGCAACACAAGCCCACGACGATGGGGACCACGCGGCTGAAAACGAGCATCTCGCCTGGTATCCGCTCCGAGCGCCCTTCGACGGCACGGTCATCGACAAGCGTCTGTCGCTGGGCGAAGCGGTGAAGGAGAACGCGGATGCGTTCGTGATTGCCGATCTGGGGACCGTCTGGGTGGATTTCCGGATTCACCAGAAGGACCTCCCCGCCGTTGGGCTGGGCCAGACGATTGTCATTGCGTGCGGCCCTGACCGCGTTGAGGGCAAGATCGCCTACCTGTCCCCCGTGGTCGAGAACGAAACGCGGACGGCGCTGGCGAGAGTCGTTGTCGCCAATCCGTCTGGATGCCTGCGTCCCGGCACGTTCGTCAGCGGCATCGTGACGCTCAAGGATACCAAAGTGCCCCTGGTCGTCGAGAAATCCGCTGTCCAGTACATCGACGATCAGCCGTGCGTCTTCGCCCATGACGGTCATGCCTTCGAGAAACGCCACGTGATGCTCGGCCGGACCGACGGCCGGCGTATCGAAATCACGGCGGGATTACAGCCCGGCGAGACCATCGTTACGAAGAACGCATTCCGCATCAAGTCCGAGATGGAGAAGGCCAAGACGGCGGTGAGCGGACACGGGCATGTGCATTGACCGCCGATTCCTGCCGCTGAATGGCACGCATGATGTTGAGAACGTCCTCACAGAGTTGGGAGCGTACGAGATATGATTGAACAGGTCATCAAGTTCTCATTCCGATACAAGCTGCTGATCCTGCTGCTCTTCGTCGCCGTGTGCGGTGCGGGCATTTACGCCTTCGCCCACATGCCCATCGACGCCTTTCCGGATGTCAGTCCCAAGCTGGTACAGGCATTCGCCGAGGTGGAGGGCATGGCGGCCGAGGAAGTGGAGCAGTTGATCTCCCGGCCGGTGGAAGTGGCCATGATGGGTATCCCCGGCGTCAAGAAGATCCGCTCGCTGTCCTCGCACGGCCTGTCGACCGTGAACGTCTACTTCGCGGACGACGTGGACATCTACTTCGCCCATCAGCAGGTCGCCGAGAGGCTCAAACTCGCGGAAGAGGGGATTCCCGAGGGCGTGAACCTGCCGCACGGGCTCGAGAAGGGACCGGTCCTGAGCGGCATGGGCAAGATCCTCATGTACTATCTCGACGGCGACGGCTATAGCACGACCGACCTGCGCGCGCTGCAGGATTGGGTCGTCAAGCGCGAGCTCCAGACCGTTCCGGGCGTCGCCCAGGTCCTCAGCCAGGGCGGCCACGTGCGCCAGTACCAGGTGCGGGTGCGGCCGGAGAATCTGCTCCAGTATGATCTGACCATCGACGAGGTCATCGAGGCGATCCGCCGGAACAACCAGAACATGGGGGCCGGACTGGTCGAACGCGGAGCGGAGGAACTGATGGTCCGAACGCTCGGGCAGATCGCGGACGCCCGGGACATCGAGAACATCGTCCTCAAGAGCCGGCGCGGCAATCCGGTGTACGTCAAAGACGTGGCCCTCGTCGGGTTCGGGGAGGCGTTTCGCCGGGGGGTGGCCTCCCTCAATGGGGGGAAAGAGGTGGCCATCGGCGGCGTGTACAAGCTCCACGGGGCGAACTCATTTCAGGTGATTCAGCGGATACAGGCCCGCATCGAGGAGATCAACAGGACGCTGCCGCCGGGGGTGAAGGTCGTGGTGTTCCACGACCAGGCGACACTGGTGAGGAACACGATCGACACCGTCCGCAACGCCCTAGTCCTGGGGCTGATCCTGGTCAGTGTGACGTGCCTGGTCTTCCTGGGCAACCTGCGCCATGCGCTCGTTATCGTCCTTTCGCTGCCGTTTTCCATCCTGCTGGCGTTTGCCGTCATGTACCGCTACGGGATCGCGGGCGATCTGCTCTCCTTTGGCGGCGTCGCCATCGCGCTGGGCATGATCGTCGATGCCACCATCATCATGGTCGAGAAGATCCAGTCGCTTCGGTGGGACTCTTCGGACCATCGCTCGGTGCGCGAAGCCATCGCGGCCGCCGGGCGTGAGGTGGGCCAGCCCATCTTCTTCGCGACCGCGATCATCGTCATCGTTTTCCTGCCGATCTTCACCTTGCAGGATGTCGAGGGCAGGATGTTCCGCCCGCTGGCGTTCACCGTAGTGGCGACGATGGGCGGCTCGCTGCTGTATGCACTGGTCATCGCCCCCGTTCTGTGCGGCCTGCTGCACCGCCGCGGCAGCAGCGCTGAGCCCAAGCCGCCTCAGGCCACGGTCTTCCACCGCCTGTACCGGCGCGTGCTGGAATTCTCGCTGAACCAGGGGGCGGCCGTCATTGCCGTCGTGCTGGCGATGCTCGCCCTGGGCTGGCTGACCTTCCAGCGGCTGGGCCGGGAGTTCGTGCCGACATTGCAGGAAGGGGCGATCCAGGTGCTGGCGCACATGAACCCGAACATCTCACTCCAGGAGATCGCCCGCACCACGGCGCAGATCGAGAAGGACGTCCTCCAGACACCCGAAGTGGAAGACGTCCTGTCCGAGATCGGCTACGGCGAAGTTGGTCCCCACGTGCACCACACGAACTACGCCTGCCTTACCATCACTCTGCGGCCGCGCGATCAGTGGAAACGGGGCCGAACCCAGGAAGACCTCGTCTCGGAGATTTCCGGCCGGCTGGAGGGATATCCGGGCGTCTCGATCGGCTTCTCCCAGCCCATCCAGCACGAGGTGGATGGGCTGGTCTCGGGCACCGGCGCCCAGGTTGCCGCCAAGCTGTTCGGCCCGGACCTCGATGTCCTCAGGGAGAAGGTCGCCCAGATCGAGTCGGTTCTCTCGGCCATCCAGGGCGTCGCCGACTTGCAGACGGACCAGTTCAGCGGCCAGACGCAGGTTCAGATCGCGCTCGACCGGGATGCCATCGCCCGTCACGGGCTCAACTCCCACCAGATCCAGCGCACCATCCATGCCGCCATCGGCGGAGACAGGGTCGGCACCGTCTTCGAGCAGGAAAGAAGCGCGTGGATCAACGTGCGATTCGACGAGCCCTACCGCAACGACATCGAGGCCATCGAAGGCTTGCTGGTCCGCACGGCCGGCGGCTACACCGTGCCGCTGCGGGAACTGGCCCGGATCGACACGGTCACCGGCCTGCGGCAGATGACCCGGGAGGACACCCGGCGGTTCATCGCCGTCCAGTGCAACGTTCGCGGCCGGGACAGCGGCGGCTTCGTCGAGGAGGCGCAGCAGGCCGTCGCCCGCGCTGTCTCTCTGCCGCCGGGATATGCCCTGGTCTGGGGCGGCCAGTTCGAATTGCAGCAGGCGGCCAACCGGCGACTGATGCTCATCGTGCCGATCACGCTGCTGCTGGTCCTGACGATGCTCTACCTGCTCTTCAACTCGATCCGAAGCGTCGCCTTGATCGTGCTGAATATCCCGCTGGCACTGGTCGGCGGCGTCTTCGCCCTGCGGCTGGCCGACGCCAACGTGAGCATTCCATCCTCCATCGGTTTCATCGCCCTGTTCGGCGCCGCCCTCACGGACGGCCTGGTCCTGATCTCGCGGTTCGAGTACCTGAGGACGCAGGGCCTGGCCCTGAGAGACGCCGTCGTCGAAGGGGCCCTGTCGAAGCTCAGACCGGTGATGATAACGACGTTGACCACGGCCTTCGGCCTATTCCCTCTGATCTTCAGTTCCGGCGTCGGCTCCGAGATCCAACGCCCCCTGGCCATCGTCGTCGTCGGCGGCCTGGCGTTCTCGACGTTGTTGACGCTGATCGTGCTGCCTACGCTGTACTGGAGCATCTCCTACAGACAACAAGAACATGACAAGAGATCACACACGACAGGAGACCTGCGATGAGACATAAACTCGTTCCTCTCGCCCTGACGCTTGCCGTTCTCGCCGGGCTGGGCGCCGGGTCCGGCGGCTGCCGGAAGAAAGTCCCGGTGCACGAGCCGATTCTGTTGGAGGTCCGAGCGCCGTTTGCCGGCGAGATCGTCGCGCGGATGGCCGTTCGCGGGGCCTTCGTCGAGACCGGCAAGCCGCTGTTCACCGTGGCCGATCGCTCCGTCAAATGGGCGATGCTGCAGGTACCCGAAACGGCGCTGGCGCAGGTGCGGGTCGGCCAGCCGGTGGAGCTGCGCGTGGACACGTTGCCGGACAAGACGTTTGCGGGCCGGTTGACGTGGATCGCGCCGGCGGTGGACGCACGCACGCGGATGACGCTCGCGCGGGCCGAGTTCGCCGACCCCAATGCCCTGCTCAAGGACAAGATGTTCGCTGCCGCCCGGATTCTGACACGCCGCACCGAGAATGCCCTGCTGTTGCCGAGTGCGGCCCTGCAGTACGTCGAAGGCAAGCCGCTCGTGTTCGTGAGGCTGGCCGACGACCTGTTTGACGCGCGGGCCGTCCAACTGGGCGCCAAGTCCAACGGGCGCCAGCACGTGCTGGCCGGCCTGAAACCGGACGAGCCCGTCGCGGTGGCGCACACCTTCGCCCTCAAGTCGGCCCTGTTGATGTCGCGCCTCGGCGCGGGCTGCGCGCACGATTGATGCCCCTTCGTGTCGGACCAGATTCCGCCAGTCTCACGACCTTGGCGAGAGATTGCTTCGTCGCTTCGCTCCTCGCAATGACATGGAGATCTCACCGTGCTGAATTGGATCATCGACTTCTCGCTGAATAATCGGTTTCTCATCTGCCTGCTGGCGGTGGCGCTTGTCGTCGTGGGCGGGTGGGCGTTGAGCGTTCTTCCCATCGATGCGTTTCCCGACACGACGCCGGTGCAGGTGCAGATCAACACGACGGTACCGTCGCTGAACCCGGAGGAGACCGAGGCGCAGATCACGCTGCCGGTCGAGCTGGCCCTCGGCGGTCTGCCCGGCCTGCAGAACGTCCGCTCGATTTCGAAGTTCGGCTTCTCGCAAGTCGTCGCGACCTTTGACGACAGAACCGACATCTTCAAAGCCCGCCAACTCGTCATGGAGCGGCTCCAGGCGGTCGAGCTGCCCGGGGGCGTGGCGCGGCCGCAACTGGGACCCATCGCCACCGGCTTGGGCGAGGTCTTTCATTACGTGGTCCGCTCGGACGACCCCAACCGCACGCTGACCGAGCTGCGGGAGATCCATGACTGGGTCGTCAAGCCGCAGCTTCGCAACGTCCCGGGCGTGGCCGAGCTGAACGCCTGGGGCGGCTATGAAAAGCAGTACCACGTGGTCGTCGATACCGGGCGGCTCATCAAGCACGGCCTGACCTTCGAGCAACTCGTCGACGCTCTCCAGGCCAACAACCAGAACGTCGGCGGCGGCCAGATCGTCCGCGGCGGCGAGTCGCTGCTCGTCCACGGCATCGGCCTGACCACCAACATCGACGAGATCGGCGCGATCGTCATCGCCTCCTATGCCGGCGTGCCCGTGCGGGTACGGGATGTCGCCGCGGTCCGGATCGACCACGAGATCCGCCGCGGCGCGGTCACCGCCGACGGCAAAGGCGAAGCGGTCCTGGGCCTGGGCTTCATGCTCATGGGCGAGAATAGCGCCGTCGTGACGAATGCCTTGAAAGAGAAGTTGGCCCAGGTGCAGAAGTCTCTGCCCGCGGACGTGAAGCTGGAGGTGCTCTACGACCGGACCGAGCTGGTCCGGAACGTCATCCACACCGTACGGGACAACCTGATCGTCGGCGCGCTGCTGGTGATCGCCACGCTACTGCTGTTCCTGGGCAACCTGCGGGCAGGTCTGATCGTGGCGGCCACGATCCCGTTGTCCATGCTCTTCGCGGGCAACCTCATGCTGCAGGCCGGCATCGCGGCCAGCCTGCTGAGCCTCGGCGCGATGGACTTCGGCCTGATCGTGGATAGCTCCATCATCATGGTGGAGAACTGCGTCCGCAAGGCCGCGCACCGCCAGGGCAGACCCTGGCTGGAGACGATCCGCGAGGCGGCCGTCGAAGTCCGCCGGCCGACGATGTTTGGCGAGCTGATCGTGCTGATCGTGTTTCTACCCGTGCTGACCCTGGTGGGGATCGAGGGCAAGCTGTTTCGACCGATGGCTCTGACGTTCATCTTCGCCCTGCTGGGCTCGCTGCTGCTGTCGCTGACGCTCACGCCGGTGCTGGCCAGCCTGGTGCTGCCGCGCACGATGAAAGAGAGCGAGCCCTGGCTGGTCCGGGTCGCCCAGCGGTTGTATGCGCCGGTCCTGGACTTCGCTCTGCGCCGGCGGGTTCTCGTGCTGATGGGGGCGCTGGCGCTGGTCGCCGGCGGGGTGTTCCTGGCCACGCGTCTGGGCGGGGAATTCCTGCCCCGGCTCGGGGAGGGCGCCATTGTCGGCACGACCGTGCGTCTGGCGGGCATCGCGGTGGACGAATCGGTCGCCCAGAACCATCGGATCGAGCAGCAGTTGCTGGCTGAATTCCCGGATGAAATCGAGCACATCTGGACGCGCCTGGGGACGGCAGAGGTCGCGACGGACCCGATGGGCATCGAGCTCGCCGACTTCTTCCTCGCGCTCCAGCCGCGGGCGCAGTGGACAAAGGCGCGCACCCAGGACGAGTTGACGGAGAAGATGCGCGATTTTCTGGGCCGGGTGCCGGGACTGCGGCCCGCGTTCAGCCAGCCCATCGAGATGCGGATGAACGAGTTGATCGCCGGTATTCGCGGCGACCTCGGCATCAAGATCTATGGCGACGACCTGGAAGAGCTGCGGCGGCTGGGGACCGAGGTGCACGCCGTGCTGGCCGCCATTCCCGGGGCCAGCGAAGCCTCCCTGGAACAGTTGACCGGACAGACCTTCCTGCAGGTCCGCGTCGACCCGCAGGCCATCGCCCGCTTCGGGATTCCCACGCGCAACGTGCTCAACGTGGTCGAGGCCGTGGGCACCCGCCAGGTGGGCGAGGTCCGCGAAGGCCAGCGGCGCTTCCCGCTCGTGGTGCGCCTGCCGGACCTGCAACGCACCGATCCCGAAGCCCTGGCCGAGACGCTGATCCCCACGGAGACGGGACTCGTGCTGCCCCTGCGCCGTGTCGCACATATCGAAGAGACGGAAGGTCCCGCCACGATCAACCGCGAGTGGGGCCGGCGCCGGATCACCATCCAG
>VGYL01000254.1 GCA_016872975.1 Planctomycetota bacterium | reverse complement strand
GGTGGGCAGCCACATCTCCAGGTCGAGCCCCGTGGACACCAGCATGTCGGCCTGCTTGACCATCGTGATGAAGGAGGGCTTCGGCCGGATGCGGTGGGGGTCCTGGATGCCCTGGACGATGTGCTCAACCGTGACCTTGTCGCCGGCGATGACTTTCGTCAGGGCGGCAAAATCGGAGATGGTAGTGACTACGCGGAGCGGCTTGGCCGCTGACGCGCCCTGGCCCTGGCGCAGGCGTGTTCTCTGTTGCTCGCGTGCGGCGTACACAGGGATGGAACCCAGCACCATCAGGGCGACCACCAGCTTGAACCACGGGAATTGGCGTCTTCTTGCCATGAAAGATGTCTCCATTTTCTGCTTAGGATCAGTATCGTTCGTGTTTGTGCGGCCCGACCGCGAAGACGGTCTGGAACCAGAGGACGTGCTCGTCATTCTCCATGCCGCGGCCCCACCCGTAGTTGTACTCGGCCCGGAACAGCACCCATTCGCTCTGCCACCAGGTGATATACGGCCCGATCTGCCAGCGATACGGGTTGTCCGCCGGGTAGGCCAGCGGCACCAGCGAGAGCCCCGGCAGGGCGGCGTAATCGCGGCCGGCGGGTTGATAATAGTCGAGCCGCGCCCCGACGATCAGGTTCTGGGCGATCTTGCTCTGGAGATAGCTATATGCGCCCCAGGCGCTGATCGTGTCCCGTCCCGACCCGTCCGGCGCGAGCAGGTCCCGGTTCAGCACATACGCCTCGCTGCGCCATTCGATGTTGCGGTACAGGGCGCGATCCGCCGGCTCCCAGAGGACCGACAGATCGGCGCCGAAGACCCGCGTGCCGAGGGCATCGTGCACCGTGACAACCGTGTCGGGCGCCGTCTGAACCCTCCAGCGGTCATTCCAACCGAAGAGTCCGCTCAGACCGATCTCCAGATACGTGTCGCGGGACAAATCGCGGAAATTCTTGTAGCGAAAGAGAAAGGACGGAGTGCCCAGAGCGTCGCCGGCGAACAAGTGCTCGTTCGCAGCGTTGGTGACCTGGAGCGTCAGGCCGTGGTGGGCGCCTGCCCATTCCGGAAACGCCCACTCGACCGAGGCGCCCGTCTGACGCAGGCCGCCGTCGCCGAAGATCCGTCGCAGCGCCAGCGGATACTGCACCTGGTCGAGGGCGTCCTCATGCCAGCGGTTGACGATACCGAACGGCTGACGGAAACGGCCCAGGTCGATCGTGGCCCCCTCCAGCAGCGTGAAGTGCGTGTAGTAGACCTCTTCCAGGTCAATAGCCCCGTCGCCCTGGATGTGGACGGAGGCCTTCATCCGGGAAAAGGGGTCGAGATACGACTGGATGTTGAGCTCGAGTCCCCGCAGCAGGACATCCGAGCGCTCCCTCGTGCCTTCCTGATTTCGGTAGAACGCCACCAGATCGCCCGCGGCGCTGATCTCCGGATTCAGTTGCTGCAAGCTCAGCCCGCGCGCTTTATAGACGGTCTCTTCGGGAGTCTTCTCGGCCGGCTTGGGGCCGGCCAATCCTTCGGCCAAAGCCCGCAGCCGTGCCACTTCGTCGTCGGCGGCATTGGGTTCCGGCGGGGCCACATCGATCTGTCCGGGCCCCTCCGGTGCGCCCTGGAGCGCCACGAGCTGAGCCTGCAACCGGGCAATCTGCTCCTGTTGCTGCCGCTGCTCTTTCCGCATCTGTTCGATCAGTCGGATCAACTCATCGACCCGGGTCTTGAGTTGTTCCACCTCCTCCAGCCGGCTCGCTTCCGCCGGTCCGGACGAAGCGGGCCCGCCGGCCGCCGCCAGACACGTGGCGGTTAGAAGCGCCGGCAAGAGGAAGACCATGATAGGACGCCGTACTGTCCGCATGCGCATTTCTCTCCTTCTCACGAATTCGGGCATGTGCTGCCGGGGGCGGGGATTTCGGCGGCTCCGCGCCGCTTACAGTTGTCGGGCGCAATGCCACGCCGACGAAGACCGCCTGGCAACCCAGCAGAAGAAACGATCAGGAAAGGGAGGTGACGGGCGGGCCCCGAAGGAGAATGGAACCCTCACAGGGGGACGTGATGACGACCAGGGAATGCCGGTTGAGCTGGGATGAGATCCTGGATTGTGTCAGGACCGGCATCGCATCGCAGGGGATCTGGTCCGAATAGGAATTGGCCAGGAACTTGCAGCCTGGACAAGGACCTCTGGAAGGAAGGGGATTCCCGGTGGTTTTGGAACCGGGGGCTGCGGCACAATCGTCCCGATGCAGCAGCGGAATCGACAGGGCGACGACAAGACAAACGAGGGCGACACCGACCGCCACGGCCTGATACCCGCCCGCCTTTTCGTAGATCGCCACACGGTCATGTTCCGAAGCTAATACACACTCCCGACCATCGACACAAGCGGCAATATACCGTGTGGCCGCGTCTGAGTCAAGAGGGCGATTGGATTTTGGGCCGGCGTGTGGCGGGCGGCCACAAGGCGGATGTCCGTGTGGGACACATGATCTGCCCAGGGCAAAAGGTCGCCCCGTACGGCGGGGCCGCGCCTCAGCCGGGATGCCAGACGTGGGCGAAGCTGCGGCGGATGGACAAATACAGACGACGCACGGGCAAGCGCGCCGCGGATTCCAGCACTCGGATAATACGCGATGCCGGGCGCAGCTTGGCGCGGCGACGCGAGCGGGCGGGAGCGCGCCGCGGCGCGGCGGTGTTCTCGTCGCCCCTCATGGCAACGAGCAGGGCGCCCGCCGAAGCGCCGGCGGAGTAACTCAGGGCCAGGAACCAGTTATTCGTGCGGATAAAATTCGACAGTACCCACAAGCCCAAGAGATTTTCGAAAAAGACAATGCAGACGAGGACCACCTTCTCGCCCCGGGCGCAGGCGAGCGTACGCCGCAACGCGAGATACCATTCGCCGCAGCCAACCGTCAGGTAAAGGATCATCGCCGGGAGGAGGCTCATAGTCTTCCTCCTTCCCGACGCTCCACCAGTCCAGGATGTTCTGCATCGTCATCATAGCGTCAGTATACCATACCGCCGGCCGACAAACAAGGCTTCGATCGGCCGGCTTGTCTCTTTCTCTTCGTAAGTACTGCTTCTACCGTAGATTACGAGATCTTGGGCGCTGCGGTCTCAACCCGGCGCTTCCGGTACCTTCACGCTCCCCCCTGTTCAAATGACGATTGTCGCGTGCGACTTCTACGGAGGTCGAGCGCGACAGGTTCATGAGGTTCTTACCGACGATCCGATTTTCTGAGCCATGCGACAAAGCGGGCCAGACCGGTGCGGATGTGGGTCGAGGGTTGGTAGTCGAGTTGGGTCTCGGCTTTGGCGATGTCCGCGTAGGTCCGCTCGACGTCGCCCGGCTGGGGCGGCAGATATTGTCGCGTCGCCGGTTTGCCGAGGGCATGCGCGAGTTCGGTGATCAGATCGGTGACGCTGATCGGCTGGGACTCGCCCAGGTTGTAGATCTGGTAGTCGGTGCAGCGGTCCATGGCCGCGACGACGCCGTTGATGATGTCATCGATATAGGTGAAGTCGCGCATCATGGTGCCGTCGCCGAAGACCGGGATCGGCTTTCCCGCTTCAATGAGTCGGGCGAACTTGTGGATGGCCAGGTCCGGCCGCTGGCGCGGGCCGTAGACGGTGAAGAAGCGCAGGCAGTTGATCGCGAGGCCGTAGAGATGGTGGTAGGTGTGACAGATCAGCTCGCCGGCTTTTTTCGTCGCGGCGTACGGCGAGATCGGGTAATCGACGTTATCCGTTTCCGAGAAGGGGACTTTCTCGTTGTTCCCGTAAACGCTGGAACTGGAGGCGAAGACAAACCGGCCGATGTGACGCTGCCGCGCGATCTCCAGCAGCGCGACCGTGCCGTTGATATTGACATCCATATAGAGCACGGGCTCCAGGATGGAGGGCCGGACCCCGGCCCGTGCGGCGAGATGGACAATGACGTCCGTATCGTCCGGGAGCGCCGCTTCCATCGCCGTCTTGTCCCGGATGTCGGCCTCGAGGAGCCGGAAGTGCGGGTGTGACAGGCAAGCGGCGAGGTTGTCGCGCTTGACCTGCGGATCGTAGAACCCGTCGAAGTTGTCCACGCCCGTGACCGCCCAGCCGTCCCTGAGAAGCCGTTCGGTCAAGTGCGAGCCGATAAAACCCGCCGCGCCGGTCACCACTGCTTTCATATCGCTGTCACTCCCGAGTGTCCCACTGCTTTCGTCACTCGTCTATCGGTTGGCGATCCCCGCCGCCGCAGATCCGTCTATGTCTCCCGCGCCAACTGCTTGATAAACTCGCGCAGCTCATCCGCCATGTCACTGCGTTTGAGGGCGAATTCGATATTGGTGCGGATGAAGCCTTCCTTGTTGCCGATGTCACAGCGTTTGCCGTCGAGCTTCAGGCCGTAGACCGGGCGGCTCTTCGCGAGTGATTTCAGGGCCTCGGTGAGTTGGATCTCGCCGTCTTTGCTGGGCGGCGTGCGGCGGATGAAGTCGAAAATGTCCGGCGTCAGCAGATAGCGGCCGGCGATGACGAGATCGGAAGGGGCCTGCTCCGGCCGCGGCTTCTCGACGAAGTCGCGGATGCGATAGACGCCCGGCCGGATCTCCTGGCCGTCGATGACGCCGTAGGAGCTTACTTTCCTGGGCTCCACCTGCTCCAGCAGGATCACCGGCTGCTGCAGCTCGTCGAACAACTCGACCATCGGGGCGGCCGCCGACCGGGCGGCGTCGATAACCGTGTCGCCGAGCAGGACGACGAACGGCTCGTTGTGGATGTGGTAGCGGGCGCAGTAGACGGCGTCGCCCAGGCCGCGCATCTCCTTTTGCCAGACGAAGTGAATATCGGCGAGCTCGGAGATCCGCCGCATGGCCTGCAGTTCCGCCACCTTGCCCTGCGACGCGAGCTGCGTCTCAAGCTGAAAGCTGCGGTCGAAGTGCTCCTCGATGGAGCGCTTGCCCTTGCCGATGATCATGAGCAGATCGGTGATGCCCGCCTGGACGGCTTCCTCCACCACGTATTGAATCACCGGCGTATCGACAATCGGCAGCATCTCCTTGGGCTGCGACTTCGTGGCCGGCAGAAAACGGGTGCCGAATCCGGCGGCGGGAATGATGGCTTTGCGAATCATGCGCGAGTATTTCCTGGGGCGATGACGATTCTTGGCTTGAGCACCATGACGTTGAGCTTGCCGAGCTTCTTGCGCAGCTCGAGGAACATGCGTTCACTCTCGTAGGTGCCGACGATGGCGCCGCCGGAGCCGGTGAACTTGGCGCTGGCACCGACGGAGCGGGCGGCCTCCACCATCCGGAGGTTCCCCTCACTGATCTGGTAGATTTCGCGGCGCTTGTCGAAATTGGCGTTGAGCAACTCGGGAATCTGGTCGGTCTGCCCGGCGCGCAGGGCCTTGCGGACCTTGTCCGTCAGGTGGGCCCAGAATTTCATGGCGTTGACGACCTTCGGCTCGCCCTGCTCGAAGCGGTGGCGGATGTTGTTGTGGAACTTCTCGGTCGGCTCGCTCAGGTCGTCCATATAGGCCACGTAGAGCTTGGGCAGCAGTGCGGCGTCCATCGGCTCATAGGACCCGTACCCCTGTTTTTCCATGATCTCTTTGGCGAAGTCCATGTAGACCAGACCTTCATAGACCTGAATGACGCGATCCTGCAGGCCGGCCGGGATGCGCAGCTCCCCGGCCTCGGCGCCCAGGACCAGGTTGGCCTGCACGTATTTGGGGATGCTGACGCCGTAGAAGGCCATGAGGGCCCGCAGGCACGCCGTGATGATGGCACTGGAGCCGGCCAGGCCCACGCCGTGTGGAATATCGGAGTTGTACCGGATCGTGAAGTTCTTGTGGTGCAGGTTGATCTGGTTTTCCTGGCAGTAGTCGTAGAACTTCTTGACGGTGGCCTTCAGGAGGCGGACGCCACCGTAGTAGCCGTGCAGGCGTACGTCTTTCACCAGGGCCCCGATACTGTCGAAGCACGAGCGGTCCTTCTCGCTGGGCAGGATTTCCAGCTCCGGCGTCTCATACAGGACGACCTCCGCCCGGAAATTGCCGAAGGCGAAGGAGATCGTCTTGCCGAAGTAGCCATCCGACGGGTTGCCCACCAGTCCGGCCCTCGGATATGCCTTGGTTCGAATGATCACGTCAGTGCCCTCACCGCCTGTCCGCCATTGCGGCCTAGTATTGCGTTTCACAAGTTCCAAGACGATAGCGATAGATTGCCGCGCTCGGTCAGCCTCGCTCGCAATGACATACCGCCCGTTATGTCATTGCGAGGAGCGCAGCGACGAAGCAATCTCCTCCCGTTAGCCGCAGGACTTCCGAAATACGATACCAGGTAGACAGAGTCCACGGTCATCGTCCGACGGCGACGCGGTCCGCGTCGGCGAAGTTGCCCTGCTCCTGTGCCCGCGCCAGCGTACGACCAGGCGATGGCACCTTCCGGTTGTGACGCCACAAGCCCGCGTCTCCGGATATCGGTTGCCTGGCGGGCGTAGTTTAGAGCAAGCGCCGGCGGCAGGCAAGTGTCACATGGGATTCTGGGGTCCCTGCGGGGACGGGATCTTCGGCGCCTCGATCGGCTCGACCATGTCGATATCGATCTCGACGCTGGCGGCCTGGCCCAGCAGGTTGATCTGGAGCACCAGACGCGTTTCGCCTTTGGTCTGCAGGATCATCCCTTCGAGCCCGAGCAGGGGGCCGGCAACGACACGGCACCACTGGCCTTTCTGGAGGTATTTATGGGGCGTCAGCGGCGCCCCGGCCCGCAGCGCCTGATCGAAACGCACCAGTTCCCGGACCAGGCTGTTCTGATCCTTGACCTCGATGAGATTCGCCACGCGGTTGGTCTTGAGCAGCTCGACGCGCTCGTTCTCGTTGCCGCAGAAGAACAGGTAGCCTGTGAACAGCGGCAGCAACGATTTGATCGTCCGATGGCTGTGCCGGTTCACCCGCCACGTCATCGGCAGGAAATAGCTGATGTTCTTGGCCATCAGGTCGTGGGCCAGGGCCTTTTCATTGCGGCTCTTGGTGTGCGCGACCCACCAGAGTCCGTTGAACTGCCGGATGGATTCGGCCTGGGGCCACACCAGCGGCGGATTCTCGCTTGCCTTCAACAACGGCGTTCTCCGATAATCTGTCAACCATCTCTTTTCAGCCGATTCACTCGGCAAGAGCGATACTATATTCACGTCCGGCGCGGAAGTCAAAGCAAATGGCGGCCGATGGAAGGATGGAATGGAAGATTGGAGTATTGGAATGATGGAATACCGGGTAGAGGCGTGCCCCCGCCACCCGCTACTCCATTGTTCGCTCCTTCCTCTCTTCCAGATGTACAGGAGAGATTATGGGACGAGCCGGTACGGCTGAAATGGTGGTAGCAGAACAGGGCGACCGAGACCCTGCTCCGCCCGAGGCGGTGGTCCTGTTTACGTGCATCGGCCGGCGGGTAGCGCTGCTGCGCTGCTTCCAGGAGGCTGCCCGACGGCTGCAACTGGCGGTCTCGTTCTGCGGCACCGATACCACACGGCTGAGCCCGGCGCTGCAATTGTGCGACCGGGCCTTCCTGGTCGAGCCGACGACCCACGTCCGGTATCTGGATCAACTCCTGTCCATCGTCCGGGACCATGCCGTGAGTCTGCTGGTGCCCACCGTAGATCTGGACCTGGACCTGCTGGCCCGGCACAAGCCGCAGTTCGAGGAGGTGGGCTGTCGGGTGTTGGTCTCTGACCCCGACGCGATTGACACCTGCCGAGATAAGCGACGGACCTTCGGATTCCTCAGGAAGAACGGCTTTCGCACCCCGCGGACCATGAGCGTCCGCATGGCCTTGGCCGCGGACCGCCGTGGCGAATGGACGTGGCCGTGCTTTCTGAAGCGGTGGGATGGGTCCGGCAGCCGGGATAATGCCGTCGTGCACGACCCTGGCGAGCTGCGGTTCTTTGCCCGCCGCATCCCCAATGCCCTATGCCAGGAGTTTCTCGACGGGACCGAGTATACCTGCGACGCCTATGTGGACTTCGAGATGCAGGTCCGGTGCGTCGTCCCGCGACGGCGGATCGAAGTCCGTTCGGGCGAGGTGAGCAAGGGACAGGTCGTCAAGCATCCGCAGATCATGGATCAGGCTCGCAGGGTGGTCGAATTGCTCGGGGCCGGACCCGGGGTGATCACGTTGCAGCTTTTCCTTACCAGCGCGGGCTCGCTCACGTTCACGGAGATCAATCCCCGTCTGGGCGGGGGGGCGCCGCTGTCGATCCGGGCGGGGGCCGACTTCCCCCGGTGGATTCTGGAGGAACTGACCGGCCGATGCCCGGATATTGACTTTGACGGCTTCACCGACGGCCTGATGATGCTGCGCTACGACGCCGAAGTCTGGCTCCAGGACGGCGATCGCAAAGGCACGAAAATCGAGGCTGCCCGTGCGGATCGGAGACGATAAGACCACAGACGGCGCGCAACCGGTGCCTAGTACCGCGTTTCGCAAGTTCCGCGACTATGCGGATAGATTGCCGCGCTCGGCGAGCCTCGCTCGCAATGACATCGGGCACCCCAGTATGTCATTGCGAGGAGCTTCAGCGACGAAGCAATCTTGACTCTATAGTCTCAGGACTTGCGAAATGCCGTACTAG
>VGYL01000253.1 GCA_016872975.1 Planctomycetota bacterium | reverse complement strand
ACGAAACCATACTTACGGCCGGCGACCTCGATGAAATAGGACACCGCCCCGCGCGTATATCCCGGCGTATCCAGCACCTGCACCTTCAGGTCCTGCCACGAGAGCTCGTCGCCTTCCTGTGCCGTCCCATCCACGCGCAGCGGCGTGGTAAGGCCCCGGGTGCTCTGCTGCGCATAGTCATGGAATCGCTTGTCCCAGAAGCTCGTCCAGAAGTCCTCGACCTTCGTGAATTGCTCCACCTCCCGCGCGGGCACGATGGACTTGGCCCCGGCCTCCACCAGCGTCCGGCCCGCCCAGGCGACATCCCGGCGGCCGTGGGTAAAGAGCACCTGATCGGCCGTCTGCCACTGTCCCTGCGGGTCGCCATAGACCACGAGCCGTTGCCCCTCCCGTTCGATACCAACGCCGTTGACCGCTCCCGGACTAATGGTGACAGAGTCGCTCAACCGTTCCTGTGCCGCCCCCGCACAGGCCTCCGCCAGAGCCACGAGCACCAGAGCGATCCGCACTATCCCATTCCTGTATCCTGCTGCATGCATGGCAGAATCCCCAAACCGGCCGACTCGAAAGAAACCTGCAACGCCATGGACCATGATACGCCGGAGCTGAAGAAGTGTCTACCGGGTACCTTCAGGAGGGCAGAGGGTCCAACGGAGGGTCGCGGCTCCCTCACATCCGAAGCACCAAACTCCAAGCACCACACCGCGAAAGCGGAGAGATCAATCCCAAACACACCGCACCAGCGGGCAGATCAATTCAAAGGCTCAAAATCCAAAATTCAAAACGGGCTCTCGCCGGTCGGCAGTCCGGACCCGGGCCGGTCCTTATTTCAAGCTTTGGCGGATCTTCCGCATCGATTGGCTCCGGTCCGGGCATTCTTGCCCTTGCGGTGCGTATGGGGCGACCGTAGAATGAAACCATGGCGCGGGTGTCAGCCAGCGCCTGCGCAAGCTCGGCGATGCGCTGGAATCCGATCGAGCCCTGCAGAACCAGGTCCGTGCGATCACGGAGGAACTCCAGTGCTTGTGGGAGAAACGTCAAAGATCAAAATAAGGCTGACCCCCGAGTCCCTGACAACTGAGAACTGGTAACAGGGAACCGATCCTATTGGGAGTTCGGCATCAAGCCCTGGGACATTGCCGCCGGGGGCCTCCTCGGCCGCAAGGCCGGCGGCCGTGCCACCTCCACCACGCCCGACGAGGACTGCCTCCCCACGGGCACCATCGTTGCCGCAGGAGTTCCGCTTATCCGGCTCCCGATTTGGTATGCCATTCGTAGAATTCGGCCGGTCATCTGAACAAGTCGCGGGACTGAAGACCATTCATTGAGCGTATCGTCTCTTCAACGGCCAAGATGGTCTTCTGGTAATGACTGACCTCATCATATGACAATTGGACCCCTCCGCGATCCTTCAGCCACCTCTCACAGACTTGATACCCACCAACATGGAACTCCCAGACATCTGGTCGCACGCCGCGAAAGCACTGGTCCTTGTTTATGAACACGACGCCCTTCCCTGGGACCCGTGCATCCCCGACGTACTTCGGATAGCCGCTTTCGACGGTGTTGTTCCCTTCTTCCGCAAAGGCTGGCCACCGCGCATCATCCGCGAGCGTTGCCGAGTTCATCAGGTGGAGATCGATCAACTGTTGTCCGGCGGTAACCAAGGTGCAGAATGCCTTCTTGTCGTTCGGGCAAGGCACCCGCGGAAAATCGACCTTCAAGAACTCGCCATATAGCAGTCGGTACTTGGGAGAATACAGCACCGCGTAGATGTAACCCAAGATATCCTCCGGGCCAAATGTAGACCTGAGGTCCCCCCTTCCATCGGTTATGAACGTCAGATGGGTCGCCTTGGCCAAGGCGTTCACGAATTCAGGACTAAGGTTTGGGACGCGATCATGCAAGCCTTTCGGCCATTTGCTATAGTCCATGTGGGCCTGCCCATCCCCGTCCGGGTAGAGGTAGAGTGGCATGTTGAAGCTACTCCCCCGGTAGAAGAGGTTATGGTCGCAGATGGCACTGACCGTAAAGACCAAATCCCACTCACCAACCTTTACCAGGCCTGCCCTCCCAACGCACAGACCTACATTGGGCTTTATGAAATGACGCATGACGTCGTGGCGCAGGCGGTGCACAAAAGCCTTTGAGGCAAACAGCCATCGGTTGTCGAAAGGCCGATATATGTACCTGCGGATGCAATCTTTCCACCGGTCGTCGCCCTGAATGATCTCACGTGCGTCTGCGAATCTCCAGAACGAACGATCCTCGACAGACAGAAGGTCTCTCAACGTCGCGTCGTCGATCTTCTTGTCGCGCACCATCGCAAATCGTTTCCGCAATTCCTCCGCACTCAGGGCGACGACAAGCGCGTCGCGTGAAGTCTGGACACCGTTGCTGCCCACGGGCATTGCTTCCGTGATCTTCCATCCGCGCTCATACGCCGCCTTCTGGGCCTCGTCTAGGGGAACGAACTCGTAGAACGGTGCTCTTGGATGCAGCGGCGTCCACTTGACACGATCTAGCCCCGCTTCACGGAGGAATGCGTACTTAGACGCCCGACTACCCCACACGTCCGCGTAGCGAATATCGCACGCGCGCTGCACGTGGCTCCTGACGAAGATGCTGATGGCGGTCCCCTGGGTAATGTCAAAGACGTTTTCGTCTTTGGCTCCGCTGGGAGCACTCTCCTTTCGCTTCTGGTTCCCATGCAGATTGAGGATGTATATTTCGTCAAACGTCGTCATCAGGTTTCGTCGCATCCCGCGAAAGGTGGGACTGTCGAGGTAACTATGGTCTGTTATGAAGGCCAGAACACCTTGCCCTGTCTGCTCTATTCTCCATTGGCCAAACCTGACGAACTTCACGTAGTCGTTCTTTACCCAGACCTTCTTCTCGCCAAGGGGCTGGCCGTCCACCTCCCTGTAAGGAGCCAGTAGATTGTTTATCCACTCGCCCTGATTTGCAGAAATGCCCGAATAAGGAGGGTTGCCGAGAACAACCATTATCGGAAGATCTTTCTTGACGTCATTGGCAGCCCTTGCCTCCTCACTCAGCCACTGCACGAAAAGGCTCTTGGACACCTTCGCTGCCTCCTCGAGCGTATTCGTGAGGTACACGCCAAGTCTCTCCTCACTGGCAAAGTCGTAGCCCGTGTCTGCTAACTGGAGCCCTAGCTTCATATGGCACACGGCATAGGGTGTCATTTGTAGTTCAAACCCAAACAGCCTGGGCAATAAGTGTTCTCTCACGTAGCCGGACCACATGCCCTTTTGCCTGTGGAATCTCTGATGGATTCGGTCTATTACCTCAAATAGGAATGTGCCAGTTCCAACGGCGGGGTCAAGAATCAAGAGCTGGTGGATCTCTTTCCCGGCCACGGCCATCTTCGATTCGTCGGCCAAACCACGCCTCAACCCGAACCGCTCTTGAAGAAGCCAATCCACACTGCGCACGATGTAAGAAACGACCTCGTCGGGGGTGTAGTATACCCCTCGTGTCTTTCGCAACTTGGGGTCATATTGAGATAGGAACGTCTCATAGAAGTGGACCACGGGATCCCCTCTTCCCTTGGCTCTTGCGAAATCCCTCAGCACTTCGCTCATATCTGCTTGGCGCAGCAGCGCGACGATGTCATCGACGATCCATGCTATTCGGTCGTCTAACTCCGGGCCGGCGATGTGTGCAAATGCCTTCCGGAGAAATGGATTTGTCTTGGGTAGCATGTACGCAGCGTGCTCCCGGGTAAGTTCCCCCGCCTTGGCATCGAAGCCGTGAAACGGCGCGTGCTTATCCTTACCATACAAAGTCATCTCGTGTATGTGACACCGTGCCGTAAACAAGCCATAACTGATCGTCTGTGCGTACATGTCGGCGAATTGGGCTTCGGTCAAGTCGTGAAGCAAGACTTCCCGAAATGCCGCGAATTGGGCGTGGAGCGCGCCAGTCTCCTGCTCCTCCTCGAAGATTGCATTCGTCGCACCGCGCAAGAGTCGTGCGAGCCCAGCCATCCTAACAGCCAGAGTCCTGGCCGTCGTGACTCTCTCAGGCTCTTGGTGGAGGAACCAGCCAAGCAGGTCCTCAGTTTGCGCAACGCCCTCGTCGGTTAGAACAAAGTCGCCCGCCTGTCGCTCCTGTGCGAGCTTGGCTTTCAGCCGAAGCTCCCCATCAGAATACCACCAAAATTCAACGTAGTCCGTCAAAATGAGGTTGCGCAGGCTGGGCAGGTACCGATCCTTGATCTGCTCATCTCTTGCCGCCCGCTTCAGATCTGTTCCTATATCCTTGGTTTCAACGTATCCGATCGTCTGGTCAAGTCCGCCAGCCCGTCGCGAAATGGACAAGTCAGGAGCCCCACAGGCAACACGCCGCGGCTCATTTGTCGCCATGATCCCTTTGCCCAATTCTTCGATGAGCATCTTGAGGGCAGGGCGATGCGTATGCTCCGTAGCATCGCCACGTACAATCTCCAATGCATCGGCCAGAACCTGTCGCATTCCTCACGGGATAGTGGCGAGCCATCCAAGCCTGAGATGATTGTAGAGGACCGGCAAGCGGCTGTAAAGCGGAAAGATATGGTGGCCGGTAGTCTGTAGTCGGTAGGCGGTGGGAGGAAAGGGAGGACGGAGGGCAGACGATGGAAGACGGCAACGCCTTGGATGTTTGCGTTCTTAGCGTCTTGGCGCGAGACATAGTCCTTTGGGTTTCCCTGCCGCTGATGCGGCTGGTCACGCCGCATAGATCGCCTCGTGCGTGTCCAGGATCGTGCGGCGACGGAAGACCTCGATCTTGTCCATCGGAAGGCCGATGTTGCGGCCGACCATAGCGTCGATCATGGACGGGCGTCAGTTGTTCTGCATCTGCACGTTCTGGCGGAGGACGTGGAGTTTTTCGCGGATTTCACCGGACATGCGGCTGTTGGGGAAGTCGCGGACGATCTGCTGGCCGATCTCCAGGGCGCTGGTCCAGTGCTTGTCGGAGACCGCCAGGGCGAACTGGACGCCCAGGTTGTGCAGCTTGGTGCGGAAGACGTCCTTGGCCGCCTCCTGCAGGGCCAGGGCCTCGTTGGGCGTCAGGTACATGTCGAGCTCGCGGAGGATCTCCAGGCTGCGGTCGGTCTCCTGGCGCGTCACGGCGTCGTCCCAGGCGGCCAGCAGGATGCGCTTGCGCTCCTCCTTGCGTTCCACCAGCCGCGGCCGCAGGGCCTTGAGCTTGTCGGAATCCGGGTTGGCCCGGATCAGGGACTCGATCTGCAGACTCGCCTTGACCCACTGGCAGGAGTCGAAAAGCTTGTGGACCTGCTCGATGGCCTTGTCCACCCGCTCGTCCTGCGTCGCGTTGCGGTAGTCGTCCACCTGGCGGCGCAGCTCCTCCGCCAGCAGGCGATATTCCGAGTGATTCTCGATCTCATCGACGATCTCGTAGGCGCCGTCGAAGTCGTTCTGCTTGAGCCGCTCGAAGACCGCCTCGCGCAGGGACCGCTTGTCGTCCTCGCGGAAGGCGATGGCCTTGGCCGCCTCGCTGATTCGCGTGCTGTGGTTGATTTGCAGCAGGCCGTCGCGGATGCTCGTCATGGCCTTGCTGGCCTCTTCCAGGCGCGCGCTGTTCTCGTTGAGCGTGCTGACGATCCTGGAGACGCGGGACAGCATCGTCAGCAGGGCCCCCAGGAAGATCAGCCCGCCCAACATCAGGACGATCTGCCGTACGCTCTCGGTGCTTTCAAAGACCCGGGTGAATACCGACAGGGCGAGCACGCCCGCCAGCGTGAGCACGATGATGGCGATATGCCACTTGTACTGCCATGCCTGGCTGTCTCTTGCGGAGTCCATAGGCTTTCTCCAATAGAGCAGGATACCTCTTTTGCAGCCTCCTCCATTGTAGGTTCTCCGGGTTTCCAAGTCAACCATGCAGGACGCGACCGCGGGGTGAATCTCCCGCGCGGATGTCGCCGGTCCGTCACCTCCGATCGGCCGCCGATCCTCTCAATAATCCCTGAAGCCCCGCATCCACTCGGGCCAGTCGGTCGGCTGGACCCCGCCGGCCTTGGTCCACGGGCCGTTGGTGGGATAGTCGCGATGCCACTTGAGCGTCCACAGCTCTTTGAGCCCGGTGGCCCGGACCGACCAGTCCATGAAGAGCGTGTTGATTCCGGTCTGGTGCCGGTTGATGGCGAAGTGCATCATCTCATAACCGGCGCCGAGCCACTGGCCGTCGAACTGCGGGGGAACGATGCGGTTGAAGCTGCGCGACAGGGCTCCGGTCTCGCTGGTCCGATAGCACGGCCCACCGCCGCGCCACATCGTGTCGGCAAAGACCGGGATCCGGGCCGCCTGGCCGACATCCTTCGTCTTCCAGTTCCACGGGATGGGACGGCCCTGAATGGCGCCCGAGCCCGTGCCGTAATAGAGCCAGTTGTTGGCGCCGTAGCTGGCCTCCTCGCGCGCATCGAAGATGCCGCCGGAACCCATGACGTAGGTATGCGTGGAATCGCCGTACTCCACCGGGGTGGCGCCGCCGGTCGACCGCCGCTTCACCGACGACGGGCAAAACAGGATCTCCGACTTGGTCCGGTACAGCGGCCGAAACGCGATCACCCACGTCCCGCGCTGCCAGCCCAGGTCGCCGGCCTCCGGGAAGCGGCCGTCGTTGTCGTCGCAGTACATGGTCCAGATGATGCCCCATTGCTTGAGCAGGGCCTGACAGCCCGCCGAGCGGGCCTGCTTCCGCGCGCGTGACAGCGCCGGCATCAGGATCGCCATCAGCAGCGCGATGATGGAGATGACCACCAGCAATTCAATCAGGGTAAACGCTCGGTGTTTGCGCATGATCCAGCCCCTTCCAACAGACCCTTGCTGCACTCCAAAAGAGGTACAAACCTGCTCCGATGGGTAGGAAAAAAGTTGCTCCGGACCGGGTCCGGATACCCATGGTCGTCATGCCCTTGCTTCTGGCATCGCTTATTATACCCGATGGGCGGGGGGAAGGCAAGCCATTATCGGCCTTTCTTATGCGCAAAAAAAGTGAGGTACCAGTGACTTGCCCCTCACCGTAGGTGCTCCCGGGTGTGGGACAAAGGTCTCCCGCCGTGCCACCCGGCAAGAGCGTTGCCCGGTATTGAATGGGGCCGCGGTCCAACCGGCGGGCCTACCGGCCGGCCGGGGCCACGCAGTAGATGTAGATCAGCGGCTCCGAGCCGGTGTTGCTGACGTCGTGAAGGGTCTCGGGCGGGATATAGGCCACCTTGCCCCGGCCGACGGGATGGCGGGTATCGGCGCCGATCAGGAGCTCTCCCCGTCCGGCCAGAAACACCAGCAGCTCTTCATGGTTCTTGGTGCTGTGCTGGCCGCAGGCCTTGCCGGGCTCCAGGTGGACGCGCCCGGACCGCATGCCGAGCGTCTGCGGCTGGCCCTCCAGGATTCTCTGATACTCGGGTTTATCATCTAGATCGACTGTGAAAGCGCTCTGGGCCGGCATCGGTTCTCCTTAAAAAGTGCTTGCCAGGAACTGCACGGTGCCGTTAATACGGGTTCGATGCGTCTGTGTCAACCTCCTGCCTGGTTGGGCACGGAAGGAAGAGGAAGAAAGTAAGAAGGAAGAGAAAGAAACTGGCTCATCCGGTTTTGGCGTACTTTTGAGTTGAAAGAGTGGACATGCTGGCGTATCCAGAGGTTTTGCAAGGACTTAGGATAGGAGTCCAACATGTCCACGAGCTTATTGTATCATGCGTTTGGGGATTCGCGGCTATCATTATGTCAAGACCGCGTATGAGGACGGCCAAGTGATCTTCACGATCCGTCAGAAACGCGAGGATCTTCGCTGTGCGGCCTGCGGCTCTGGGCGGGTGATCCGCCGGGGCTTCGAGGTGCGTCGTTTTCGCGGCCTTCCGATCGGTTCCCGCCCGGTCCAGATCGTGCTGGAGGTGGCCCGGGTGGGCTGTGCCGACTGTCATACCGTTCGGCAAGTACCCATTGATTTCGCGGACCCGCGTCGCAGTTACTCGCACCCTTTCGAGCGGTACGTTCTGGAGCTATCCCAGTGCATGACCATCCAGGATGTGGCGGCGCATCTGCACGTCGGCTGGGACGTCGTCAAGGACATTTAACGCCGGTATCTGAGCCGCAAGTTCCGCCGGATCAAACTCAAACATCTGCGGCAGATCGCGATCGATGAAATCGCCATCGGGCGGGGGCATCGCTACCTGACGGTGGTCTTGGACCGGGAGTCCGGAGCGGTGGTCTTTGTGGGCGACGGCAAAGGGGCCGACGCCCTGAAACCCTTCTGGAAACGCTTGAAAAGCAGCCGGGCCAAGATCGAAGCGGTGGCGATGGACATGTCGCCGGCGTATCTCAGTGCCGTCCAGGCGAACCTGCGTCAGGCCGTGATCGTCTTCGATCACTTCCACGTCGTGAAGCTCTCTAACGAGAAACTCTCCGACCTGCGGCGCCAGTTCTACCGGGAGGCCAAGGACCAGTTGCACAGGGACGTGCTCAAAGGGACTCGCTGGCTGCTGTTGAAGAATCCGGAAAACCTCGACCCCACCCGCGACGAGGCCAAACGCTTGGACGAGGCGTTGCGGCTCAATCAGCCCTTGGCCACGGCCTACTAGATGAGGGAGGACCTCC
>VGYL01000252.1 GCA_016872975.1 Planctomycetota bacterium | reverse complement strand
GTCGCAGGTAGGTCGGCAGGGCGGTGATATCCGGGCGGCAGGTGGTGTGATTGCCCATGCAGCCGTTGCGGGCGGGATACAGGCCCGTGTACAACGCGGACCGCGACGGGGCACAGGTCGGCGACGCCGCGAACATGCCGGTGAAACGCATCCCTTCCCGCGCCAGCGCGTCGATATTCGGCGTCCGGACGTCCGCGTTCCCGTAGCAGCCCGCGAAGTCGATACCATGATCGTCCGAGAGGTACAGCACGATATGGGGCCGCTTGCGCAGTTGGTCGTGTAGGGTGGGGCTTGCCCCACCGGAAAGATTGCGGTGGGGCAAGCCCCACCCTACGACCGCCGCGCCCAGTGCGGCACGCTGCAGGAGACTTCTGCGTGTGATGCCGGAATGCATGGGACAACTCCGTGACACTAAGGATTTCAAGTCGTCGCACAGAGTGTACCCGAACAGGACGGCCACGGCAAGCGCGGAACGCTCGCCTACGTAGTACTGCGCTTCACAAGTTCCGAGACTATAGACCATAGATTGCCGCGCTCGGTCAGCCTCGCTCGCAATGACATACAGCAGCCAGTGATGTCATTGCGAGGAGCGCAGCGACGAAGCAATCTCCGGCCGTCAGCCGCAGGACTTCCGAAACGCGGTAGTGGCACGGGCGCGAGCGCCTCGTCGTTCTACCCATCTTGTCAGGGGAGAGCCAATTGGGTGGCATCGCCAAGGCCTAAGGCCTTGACGATGGCCTTCTGGCGTGAGGTCGAAGCTCTGTGGAGGGCATAAACCACTGTCAAAGGCAGAGCCTTTGGCGCTGCCACCCCAATGTGGCCCGTGACTCACGACTCGTGGCCCGGATCACGGGTCACAGATCACAGGTTTCAGTACGGCGCGAGACCCGCGATCCCGTTCCTGCATTGTGAGATAGTCACGTAGGGTGGGGCTGGCCCCACCAGAAGGGTCACGGTGGGGCCAGCCCCACCCTACGACTGCTCACCTCCTCTTGCCTGGCGCCAGAAACGTCATGCACTGTCTATTCTCACCGGCCTTGTGGCGCTGTGCCGATGGCCGCGCGCAGTTGGAGTTTGCGCAGCGGAGTGGCAATGAAGAGTTGCTCGGGGAAGCGGCGATGGGCGAGGAGGTCGTCGTAGATCGCCGCACCGTGGTAGGCGTTCAGGCCCATCCCTGCGAGGTATTGCAGCCGCAGGTTGCGGTCGGTGTTGATCTGGGCGTCCCGGAGCCACGCGCCCAAGTCAGATCCCTGGCCCGCGTAGGTCGCGAGCAGGTCCAGCGCGGATGTGAATCTCACTTCCGCCAGCGAGGCCGCCACGTCCAGATGGTCGGCGCGGTCCAGGCGTTGCTGGAGTTGATCGACATCGATCTGCCTGGGCTCGGCCTGGCCGAGCAGGACCACGTCATAGCCCTCGCCCTGGATGTCGTTGCTCCAGATCGTGCCGTGCGGGAAGACGGAGAAGAACGTCGCCATCTCGCTCTTGACCACGTCCAGGCTGCTCTCGTACAGGGGCACCCACTGGGTGACGACGCCGCCGGGATTCAGCCGCCGCCGGCACAGCTCGAAGTACTCCCGCGTGTACAGGGCGGCCGAGCCCTTGATCCAGGGGTGGATCGGGTCGGACGTGATGACGTCGGACTTTTCCGGCGTCGTGAGGATGTAGTGCCGGGCGTCGTCGTAGACGACCTCGACGCGCGGATCGCGCAGGACGTGGTAGTTCTCCTTGCCGAAGAAGTCGGCCGCGATGGTCGGGATCAGCGGCTCGATCTCGCACAGGACGATTCTCTCGACCTCCGGATGCAGCACGAACGCCCCGGCGGTGACGCCCGCGCCGCAGCCGACCACGAGGACCGACCGGGGCTGCGGGTGCATCAGGGCCGAGAGATGTCCCAGCATCCGTTGCAGGCGCATGTCCGCGGGGTCCGTCGAGGCCTCCACCTTGCCGCAGACGTGGAAACTGACGATGTCGCTGTCCAGCAGGGTCACCGCGACGGTCGCGTTCATCCCTTCGCCGATATAGAGGGCCTCGCCCAGGACCGTGCGCGACGGCAGATACCGGCCGTAGGCGACCAGGCCCGCCGGGATGGGCGGCACGCTCCAGATCAACGGGACCGCCAGGAGCGAGATGCCCAGGGAGGCGAAGAAGGTGAGAAGGTAAGAAGGTAAGAGTCTTTGCGCCTTCACACCTTCGTACCTTTCTGCCTTCTGTTCTTCCGTGAGAATGCCCTCGCTTGCCGGTCTTCGGGCGGCGGTCCACCGCGTCCAAAGTGCTGCCGCCAGGAGCAGCAGCACATTGACGGCCGCGCCGGCGATCAGGAGCCGTTGGCTGCCGCGCGTGCCCAACCAGGGGATCAGCACCATGCTGAAACCCAGCGCGCCGAGGATCGCGCCGACCGTATTGGCCGCGTACACGCCGCCCACCAGCCGACCGGGCTCTGGGGAAGCGTGAAGTTTGAAGTGGGAAGTTCGAAGTGGGAAGTCGGAAGGTTCAAGTTTTACGTTTGCAGCAGCAAGGCCCGCCCCGGGGCCCTCTTCACTTGACACTTCCCACTTTAGACTTGACCCTTCTTCCGCCACGGAGGCCAGGGCCAGGGGGAAGCTCGCGCCCCAGAGAATCGCCCCCGGCAGCACCGCCCACGCGCAACGCACCAAATCGAGCTGGAAGTTGAGCCAGGGACTCCAGGACAACGACGGGTCGATCGGCCAGTAAGGCAGCGACCGGGCCAGGACGTACGCCGCCCAAGCCAGGGCGCCCATCAGGAGCCCCTGGCAGACGCCCAGGGCCACCCGGGGCCGCACACTGTGGCGGGCGATCACCGACCCGAGGCTGCTGCCGAGGCCCAGGCCCACGAGAAAGACCGCGAGAATGAGAGAAAACGTGTACACGGTCCCGCCGAGCAGCAGCGACAGAATCCGGGTCCAGACGACTTCCGCGCCCAGGGCGGTGAAGCCGGACAGGGCGATGACCGCATGCACGATCCCGATGCCATCGGGCCGTGTCGCGCTCCCGTCCGCGCGGGTGAACGGATTGGTGAGCGCGGAATCTCCCGCTGGGGATCTGACCACAGCCGGGGGCGGCTGTGCTACATGGCGATGAGCCGTGCGGCCCGCCAGCAGTAGGGCGATCGCAGCCACGGCGACATTGAGGGTCGCGGCGGCGTAGGTCGCGATCGCGCCGTCGTAGACCCGCAGCAGGTAGAAGCCGGCCAGGAGACAGCCGAAGACCGCCCCGGCGATGTTGCTGCCGTAGAAGAAGCCGAGCCAGGAGACGCCCCGGGGCGTGGCCTCGACCCAGCGGGCCATGGCCGGCAGGGTTGCTCCCATCAGCAGGGTGGGCGGCAGCACGCACAGGGCACAGACGGCGCCGCGCATCAGGATGCTCACGAAGCCCGGCCGCACGTGCGCCACGTAGAGCCGATCGACATACGGCATGCCGAAGAGGATGGCCACCGCGGCCAGCGCGATCCCCAGTTCCAACACGGCGTACACGCGCAGCGGATGCCGCCGGGCCGAGACGAGGCGCGGGAAGGCGAGGCTGCCCAGGCACATGCCGCCCATGAAGGTCCCCAGCAGCACGCCCAGCGAGACGGCCGACGAGCCGATCACCAGTTGCAGCGACTGCAGCCAGACGACCTCATAGATGAGAGCGGAGCACCCGCTGCCCACGAACAGCACCGCCAGCAGCGGCAGAAACCGCCCCGAGGCGGATGGAAAATCCGATTGGCCCATGCGTGTCATGTTCACACCGTCATAGTGGTTGCCCGCCGGCCGCCGGTTACGGATTTCGCCCGCGGCCCGCAAATCACTCCAATCGTACCATACAGCCCCTACACGATCACGTAAAGAGCCGATGGCTCGACGCTGGGACGAAAGATTCTGGCGCAGAGATTGCCATTGGGACCATTGAGAGCGCCGGGCGGATTCGTTCGATACGGTCTGCCGGCCATCTATAAACCTGTGTCCCGACTCCACTTAGGCAAGTCTCGGTCGCGGGCGCCGGCCTCTGGAC
The DNA here is from genome assembly GCA_016872975.1 of Planctomycetota bacterium. Taxonomy (GTDB): domain Bacteria; phylum Planctomycetota; class Phycisphaerae; order Sedimentisphaerales; family Anaerobacaceae; genus PLanc-01. Next base: position 4,610 of record VGYL01000252.1, on the reverse strand, counting down.
ATCGTGGCAGGGACAGGGGGCGGGGAGAATTCCGTGGACACGGCGGGGCCGAAATGGTATACTATGGGACGTACCACGGAAGGGATTCGGATTGGGGTAAGACCGCCGTGAGGCGGCTGGAATCAGGGGTTCTGATGACCGGCTGGGGATCGGTCGGTTGTCGAGGAGGATCATACCCGCCGCAGCATGTATTCGCGTGCCGCCGGCGATACTGAAAACACTCTCTCTGGAAAGGAAGGACAATGAACATGCGAAGCGTGGCAACCTGTGCACTTGTGCTGTTGCTGATGGGGTGGGGCGCCGCATACGCCGATAGTGTCTCCTGGATTTCCGGCAGCACCCCTCCGAAGCAGTGGAGCATCGATCCGGATCGTCCGACCCCGGCGGATCCCATTCGATTCTCCGGCCCGACGACCGTCTACTCCAATTCCTGCATGGGCGAGGCGGCCCTGGGCGGCACGCCGCAACTGCTGGTCGACACGAAGGCCAAGATCGTCATGCTGTGGTTCAAGGGTCCTGTGCCCCAGGCCTGCACGATGATCTACAGTCCGGTGGCCGGCCTCAAGGGCGACTTCGGTCCCCTGCCGGCCGGGGACTGGACGTTCACCTGCCTGTCCCGGGAGCTGAATTTCGAAGTCCGGTTCACCGTCGAGGACAGGTTCGCCTATCATGTGGACGCGGACGCACCCGGTCCCGTCCGCGACGGCCGCAGTTGGGCCACGGCGCTGCGCACGCTCCAGGATGCCCTGGCGGCCGCCGGCCCCGGTGCTGAGATCCTCGTGGCCGAGGGCGTCTACAAGCCGGACCGGGGCGGCACCGCCACCACGGGCAACCGGACAGCGAGCTTCACGCTGAAGGAAGGGATGGTGATCCGGGGCGGCTATGCCGGCTACGGTCTGCCGAATCCAAACCTGCGAAACCCGGCGGCCTATGCGACCATCCTCAGCGGCGATCTCCGCGGCGACGATCAGCGGGGCATTTTGAATCTCAGCGACAACAGTTACCACGTGGTGACGGGCCCGCGGGGCGAACGGCCGGCCGTGCTGGACGGTGTCACGGTGACCGCCGGCAACGCCGACGGCTCCTACCCCAACCACTACGGCGGCGGGCTCTACAACCCCGAGGGCAAGGTGCAGCTCATCAGTTGCGTCTTCCGCAGCAACACCGGGGTCTGGGGCGGCGCCCTGATGAATTTCGGCCCCGCCGTAACGCTGGTCAACTGCCAGCTCTTCGACAACCGGGCCTTGATGCTGGGCGGCGGCCTGTACAATTATGAGGGCCTCGCCACCCTGACCAACTGCCGGGTGACGGGCAACACGGCGGAGTATGCCGAGACCGCCGGCGGAGCGGCCCTCTACAACCTCGACGGCGCGGTCACGATCCTCAACTCCACCATCGCCGACAACCCGTCCCCGAACGGCAAAGCCATCTCGACTTTCCGCTGGGGCTCGGGGGCCGGCGTCAAGCTCAAGATCGCCAACAGCATTCTGTTCAACGGCGGCAACGAGATCTGGAGCAATATCCGCGAGGCGGTCGAGGTCACCTACTGCAACGTGCAGGGCGGGTGGACCGGCACCGGCAACATCAGCACGAATCCCCAATTCAAACGGCTGGGCACCCGCAACCTCGAAGGCGAGTGGATCGACGGCGACTACCGGCTGGAAGCCTCTTCACCGGCGATCGACGCGGGCAGCAACGCGGCCCTGCCGGCCGACAGCTTCGACCTGGACGGGGACGGCAACACCACCGAGCCGCTGCCCGTTGACCTCGATGGCGAGCCGCGCGTGAAAGACGCGCGGGTGGACATGGGCGCCTACGAGCAGCTCGCCAAGAAGCCCGGACCCACGCCCACGCCCGGTGTCACGTTGCTCGTGTGCATGGGCGAGGATTGCATCATCCTCGATCGCGACCCGGACACCTCCGGCTCGAGCACCTATCTGGCCAGCGTGCAGGTCAACATCGGGACCCTCGGCTTCCGGGCCCGGATCAACGTGGTCGTGACGCCCACCTCGCCGGCCGGCGGGACCTGGACGGGCTGGGTGATCCCGGACGTGGTCGGGCCGGGCCCGGCGCCGGTCACCCTCATGATCCGGTGCGAGAACCTGAACGTGGCGGCCCTGCCCAGCGGCGCCAAGAGCGTGCGGGTCGCCGAAGTGGAGTTCTTCGCCACACCGGCGTTCTAACCGACAGCCTCTCCTCGATTCCGACGACACGAAGGGTCCGGCCGTCCCCAGGGACGCGCCGGACCCTCTCTTTTTCAACGATCCCTGTCCATTTTTCCGACGCGGGCGCAAATTAGAGTCTTTGTCAGCAACTTCTACCACATATTCGGAGATCTTTTTGGTTGCGGGCGAAGGCCGCGCTGCGGAGAATGCTTACTTGACATCGATCCGCAGGATCATTACTTTTGCGGTCGAAAATCTGGGGGTATGTGACGCGGGCCCGCCGGGGCCGGTGAGGTCCCCGCAGGGCGACGGCAGGAACAGCACGCGTCGGTAGTTGAGAATCTTGGGGATGGTCCCCCACGAGGAAGCTCCACGCCCGTGACGGTGCTGATCGGGCGCCGGGTCGCGTCGTTCACCGGCGTTTTCGACGGCGCGGGGCACGGGCATCCTGCCCGCGCTTCGAGGGCGAGCGCGACCTCGAAGCGGAAGAACAAGGGCAGGATGCCCTCGCCACGAGCCGCGCGATAACGGACATGCACCCGCCTGTTCCGTGTCGTTGCCTCGCGGCGCCCGCCGTGATATAGTTCTCGTTTTTGCCGGTTCGCCGGGGCGGGCGTTTGCCTTGGAAGTACGGCAAAGGACGGGCAGGGACAAGATGGAAAAGAAGATCGGTGTTCTCTCCGACACGCACGGCCTGCTCCGCGAAGAGGTTGCGCGCAGGCTCCAGGGCTGCGATCTCATCCTCCACGCCGGCGACATCGACAGCCCCGCCGTCCTGGCCCGGCTGGGGCAGATCGCCCCGGTTGTCGCGGTGCGCGGCAACGTGGACACCGCCCCCTGGGCGCGTAAGCTGCCCGTGGAGGAGTACGTGGACGTGGAGGACCGCCGGATCGTGGTGGTCCACGACCTCAGCACGCTCAGCCTCGACCCGGCCGCCGCCGGCTTCGCCGTCGTCATCTACGGTCACTCCCACAAACCCGCCGTCGAATGGAAAGACGGCCTCTTGTACCTCAACCCCGGCAGTGCCGGTCCCAAACGCTTCCACCTGCCCGTCAGCATGGCGATCCTGTCCCTGACAGACCGCGAGATCGCTCCCGAGCTCATGGAGATTCCGCCGTAGGGGCCGAGGGCGCCTGGGAGGCGGCCCTCTCCTTCAGGGCCTCCAACAGACGCTGCGCCACGGTCCGCGTCACCGGGCAGGGATCTTCCGTGGCTTTGCCGAGGGCCGCCTGGACCTGCTCGGCCGTCGGCCCAGCGGACTCCTTCGGGTGCGACGTCCACAGGAGCCCCCGCGGATTCACCGCCCGGCTTCGAGCCTTCCTGGCGACTTGGCGGGTGCCCTTGGTAGGGGGGCTCTCGCAGACCTCTCCTCCGGGCCCACGCCGGGAAATTGGCTTTGTTTTTTCGAGCCCGATCGAAGGTACGATTCACCATAACTCCTTTCCTGCAAAGCCTTTGCCCCTCCTGAAGCCCTGGCCGAAATTGGCTTTGTTTCGCACGGAAGGTCCGCGCACGATTCCCCCCAGATACCCCAATCTGCCCAAGTTCGGGTTTGTTTGGCAGGTTCGCAGTGACGCCGTCAGGCGTTCTCGTAGCATGGGCGTCCCGCCCATGAGTGGGTTCCCAAACGCGATTCATCGCGTTTGGGGTCCCAGTAGCACGGGCATCTTGCCCGTGTCGGCAGGGCCACCGTGGCCCTGAACCATGCCATCGCCGCCCGGCCGCCGTGCCAATTGGCTTTGTTTTTCCCAGGCGTACCGCGGGCCTCGTCTCTCCTAACCTGTTTCCTGAGCCGTAGTTAGCGTTCATTTGCGCCGTCCCGAAATTGGCTTTGTTTCGCACGAATGCCTCGGGCTGGAATGGTGGAATAATAGAATACTGGAATGGTGGGGTATCCCGACCACGAACTTGCCCAGCTTGACACTTGACACTTCAGACTTGAAACTCTCCTCCCAGTGGCTTTGTTTGGCGCATACGGCTTGCGGCCGCAACCAAAGAGGGTAGAAAAGAAAATGGCAGAAAGGAAGATGGGGAGAACCGAAGGCGGTTTCGCTTTCCGGATTCATCTTCCTTTCTCCCATTTTCCTTTCTCCTATTCCATCGGCACCGGCCGGGGCAGGCACAGGGACCTGCCCCCCACAAGAAGACGCTTCATGCCGCCTGTATGTTCCACAAAAACCAAAAACATAACAGAAATTTGGCTCATCCGGATCTCGCGTATTCGCACGACTGCTTCCGGCGTGCCTGAATCAGGCGGCCCGGCCGCCTGAGCGGTGCCGGTGAAACGGTCCAAGATAAGACGAAGAGAAGACGTGCCAAGGGGAAGGATGGCCCCCCCGGCACCTCGCACGGAGGTGGAGGCCAAAGGGCTTCCGAACAGCTTCCCGAACGATCGCGGACCTGTGCCGTAGTGGAGCCCGAAGCGGGGCACGCCGCCCCCCAATG
>VGYL01000251.1 GCA_016872975.1 Planctomycetota bacterium | reverse complement strand
CTTGCCGAGCAGCGGATCGGGCAGCGAATAGGGCCCCACCTTGGCCTCCTCGTAATTGCGCCCGTGCGACGCACTCCCACCCGCCTGCGAACGACCGCCCAGCAAAGAAAGGACGATGAATGCGACGACCGCAGAACGAAACTGAAAGAGGCTGCTCATGGTTCGGCTCCAACTCAGGTACACATTCCCATGGGGAATTCCGGCAACATCTTACTCTTTCGCCCCCGAATTGAGAATAGTGTCCCCAGATTCCTCACCGCATCAGTATTCTACCTCTGTCCCCCCGCACAGGCAAGATTAAGTCCGAGGACCGAGTACAGAGAACAGATAACCGGAGGCCGGAGGGGCAAATCATCCTTCGCCCTCTTGGACCCCGCGCGACAAGGAGAAATGCGACGGCCCTTGCTGATCCCGCTGCCCCCTGGGTTCCGCCGCAGAATTCCCTCCGCTTGACGCCTGTTCACAGAACACGACGTGACCCTGTTCTTCCTTTATCAGGTCATCGGCCGCACGCAGAGCTGCAGACGCCTCGCTTCTGTTCGCCTGTCTACCTTTGTGGATTATGGCATTTCGTATCTCCGAGGCGATTTTGAACCCCCGTTTCCCCCGGGGTCGCAGAGAGCCCATCTGAGCTATTTCAACTCAGTGTCAACGTGTGATTCGGGGAGGATTGCACCAGTTGTCATCGCGTCTTCCTCATTGCCCCTTACCCAATTGGGCGGATCTTCGCCCGACTTGGCCCGCCATGTCTTGTCGAAGTCGTCCGGTCCCCACATCTGCCGAAGCTTCGCGAGTTCCCTGGCTGCCTTTCGAACGAGCTGTGTTGAACCTATCTGAACAGAGATGGCTAAGGTTCTCATAAGATGCTCGAATGCGTCGCCGTAACGATGCTCCTCAATGCAGACACGAGCTATCTGGCCGTGTGAGGCGGCGAGTCCCGCCGAATCGCCGAGTTCTTCCGTGATGCTTAGCGACTGCTCGTAGTATGCCAGCGCTTTTTCGTAGTCTCCTCGACGCTGATGAATGATCCCGATCTCGTGTAGAGACTTCGAAATCCCCGCTCGGTCATTCATCTCGTCCTGAATGCGATTTGCCCGTTCGCAGTATTCCAGGGCCTTGTCGCTATTGCCAAGAGCCTCATGGACCGTTCCGATCTGATAGAGAGAGGCCGCAACGCCCATGCGGTCACCCAGTTCTTCCTTGATCCTTAACGACTGCTCGAAGAACTCCAACGCTCTGTCGTGGTCCCCACGAGCCTGATGAACCGCGCCGATATCATGGAGTATGCTGGAGATGTCTGTACGATCGGCCAATTCTTCTGAGATCTTCCTCGCTTGTTGAAAGTACTCCAGTGCCTTCTCGTAGTCGCCGCGCGAGAAATGAATGATCCCGATTTGCTGGAGAGACTTCGAAATGTCCGAACCCCTGCCGAGCTTCTCAGAGATTTCCTTGGCCCGCTCAGTGTACTCTAGCGCCTTCCCGTACTCGCCACGAAGGTAGTGAATACCCCCAATCTGGTGCAAGGAACCCGCCATACCTGCCTTGTCCCCGAGTTCTCGCTTAATCTTCTGCGATCGTTCGTAGTACTCCAACGCCTTGTCATAATCTCCACGAAGCTGTCGGCCGATCCCTATCCCGTGGAGGGTCTCTGAAATGGCTTTGCTGTTGGCCGGCGTACCCACGTCTATCGATCGCTGGAGTATCTGTTCGGCCTTGTGCAACTCGCCAACGTAGAAGTAAAGGTACGCCAGTTCCTGCAGCCATGTCCAAAGATGGGCCTTGAGTCCTCCTCTGGACTTGTCCGCCACCTCCGCAATCCGCTGCTCAAGCTCCGCGATTCGAATACGTTTCTCGTGGACATCAAGGTTTGCGGCCACCGCCGCGTCTGCTGTATGGCCAGCGAGAAGGTTGACCAAAGCAATAGGTTCCGGAGCGAATTCGAGAGTGTGGCTCACCCAGGACCAAAAGTCACGTGCTTGAGTCATCAAGAGGGGCATCACGTATTCCGGGATCCAGAACACGACGGGACACTGCAAAGTGGAACGCCACTGCTCACGGCGGACGTTGAGACCCTGCAGCGCGCGATGCCCAGTATCCTTGCCAAGGGCCTTCTCCAGATCGACGATGAAGACCGCTCGCGGTTTACCATCCGGCATCTGCTGCTGGACGAAATCGAAGATGTCGCGCGTGTCAGCCAGAACACGGACGACGGTGATGCCTTCTACTTCGCTTGTCACATGTTCGATGATATGGTCGCGCAAGACGGGACTGTTGCAGATTGCGACGCTGAGGGAGGATGTCCCTTCCGAGAGGTCCAGCATACGGCGCAGGGCATCGAACTCGGCTCGCTGGCGGGCGGTTTGCTCAAAGGGGCGGGATGTGGCTTCGGTCTTGCTCATCGCTTGGTGCGCTCTGGCAACAGCGGATTCGGGGCGTACCATTCCTTCTCGTTGAGATATTGCAGAATGGCGCCGGTGGCAAGGAGATCCATGCAGAGGGCGTCATTGTCGTCGGTTCGCTCAAGGGCATGTGTCTTGCGAACTTGCTCGATAATCTTCCAGTGTTCCTTCCGCAATTGACGCGAGTAGGAGTGCGTTGCCTTTCTGGCCACGAGATTCACCGTGGCCTCCGTCAAAGGCAAATCGCCTTCGACGATCGCATCCCGCATCATTGTGATGAGGAATCTCGGTTGTCCGCCGCTGCACTCGATGATCCTGTCTCTCACGGCCGTGCTGGCAAATACATCCGCTTCATTTGCAGCGGCATCTTCCAGCCGGCGGGCGATCACTGCTCGGAACTTCTCGAATCCCGGTTCATACCAGTTGCCGTTGATGTCGACGACCTTGGTCATTGGGACGACGGGGGGCGCGGTCATTCCGTACCGGCTGGCGATCTCGCGTTCCTTGCAGGAGTAGGCCAGGGCGATGGGGATCGTGTAGATCATGTGACAGCGAAAAGAGGTGAGTTGCACGTGTCTTTCCAGGTACAGTCGCTCGGCAACCGATCCGCGGAGTTCCGGTTCGTGCAGCATTGAGAGTTTGTCAAGATCGTCGACGATGATCGCAATCCCGGCGTAGCCTCTCTTCTGAGCCTGTGTCAGAGCCTCGCCGAGTACGTCGTTAGCCGCGTCGATCCACCGCTCCGTTGTGGCGGCAAGGGCCTTGCGGATTTGATCCCGTGTGCTCGGACTGCTCTTGATGGCGGCGGTGAAATTTCCCAACGCGCTGTCGATCGCAAGCGACTCCAGCTTGACTTCGCTGCCGAGGAGTTCCTTGACCTCTCCCAAGCGTTGACGGAGATAGCCCGGTTTCAATTTGACGTTGAGCCGCTCGCGAAACTCGGCCGCCACCTGTCGCATGATGGCCAGGAGGATGTCGGGGAAATCCGCGTCGCTGGGGTCGATGTCCTCCAAGACTTGGCAGAAGACCGTGAAGAACCGGTCCTCGCGGGTTTCGAGGTCTTTCTGGACGCGCCGCAGTTCGGTGCTCTTGCCGCTGCCGATGTGCCCGGCGAGCAGTTGGAAGGTTGCCTTGTCCGAGAGGCGGACTGGCTTGGTCAGTCTGGGAACAAGACCGGAACTGCCGCGTACGTCGTCGAGGGGGACGTACAATTCGCTCTTTTCGCCGGACAAGGGAGCCGGGTCGAACACTCGGTAGATCTTCTTGAGGTCAGCGGTCATGGGCACGCTCCATTCTGCGGTCGACAATTAACTCATTATCGGTTTAAGCCATGTGACTGTCAAGCTCTGCGAAAGACGAGAAGCATGAACTCCAAGGTATTCTGGGGTGGGGGCAGGGTTTGGGTATTGGTGTTCCGATTCTTGCCACCCGCCTGGATGCGGTTTCCTGCGTAGGCAGTGGCCGCACGGCGTGTCCGACGGGGAGTAAATCACTATTATTACTACGGTATAATTATCGCTTTGGTTCATAGGAAAGTCGAACGAAATCTGTGCGGAACAGCAAAGGATGGAGGGAACACGTTGCACCTGCCGCGGCCTCTCAACCTTGTTGCTGCCTCTATAACCGGTCAAATCCTACCCCTGGTGCTCGGCCGAAGCAAGGAAAAAGGACAGTAGCCGGTAGCCAGTAGCCGGTTGTTGGCACAAGACAGGCCAACGGACAGTTTTCAGTTGTCAGTCAGATTGCCGCGTTCCGCTCGCAATGACATGATCTGCGTTCATCAGCGTTCATCTGCGGTTGAAAGGCAGTCGTCAGTCCTCCGTTTTCCGTTCCGGCCTGGGGCCGGATTTTGTCCTCCCTTGGCGCTCTTCGCGGGCTTGGCGCGAGGACGTTAGCAAGGCGGTGGGCGGAGCCCACCCTACCGGCTTATTCCCCAGCCGAGGGCGGCTGGGCTACATTTTGCGTCTCTTGTGTTTCTTGCGGGCAATGCCCTCTTCGTCGTGGTGGATCGCTGCGGAACCGCGAACGCGCTGGCGGTCATCGGTGACGCGGGCCCACCGCGGTCAGGTCGATCGGCTCAAAGCCCATGGCCAGGGCCGGCGAGTCGGGCCGCAAGCGGAAGTCATAGTTATCCGCGTCGACGAAGAGCGGATCGGCATAGACGGAGTGCCGGTCCTTGCCGGCTTTCTGCCATTGGTCCCAGGTCATGCCGTTGAGCTTGACGTTGCCGAGCGGAAGGGTCGGATTGTAGTAGACGTTCCAATCCATGTCGAACGTGCTGGTCGTCTCGCGGGTGCCTTCGGCGTTCTTGGGATGGAAATGGAAGGTGTAGGGTTTGTCCTTCCAGTTCTTGTCGAGGAGCTCGCCCTCCTTCCAGTAGACGATGTTGTTCTCGAAGAAGACGCTCTTGTGCGGCTCGACGCGGCTGCGGCTGAGCTGCTGCAGGCGGCCGAAGGCGAAGATGTTGTTGCGCACGGTCACTTCCTTGCAGAAGTGGATGTTGTAGCCGGCGAACTTGGTGTTGTAGACCACGTTGTTCTCGATCAGCAGGTGGGAGGAGCCCTCGTCGTTGTAGATCCCCCAGCCGCCGTAATGGTTGGCCTCGACGTCGTGGATCAGGTTGTTGCGCAGCACCGTGCCGGGGGAGAGGCCCAGCGTATAGATCGCCCCCATGTCCGAGAGCAGTCCCTGACCGATGTGATGGATGTGGTTGAACTCGATGATGTTGTCCCGGCTGACACTCCGCTGGTAGCCCCAGTTCCACCCGAGGGAGATCCCCGTGTACCAGCCATGATGAATGTCGTTGTGGGCGACGCGATTGCCCTGGGTGTGCATCAGGAGGATGCCGACGGCGGAGGGATACTCCTGGCCGTAGTGGTGCAGGACATTGTCGCTGATCGTGTTGTAGCCCGTCCGCTCCAGGGGATGATCCGCTTCCGTGCCGCCATTGAGGCGAAAACCACCCGCGCCGAGATAGCTGATCTCGTTGCGCGTGAAGTGGTTGTTGCGACAGCCTGCGCCGACCTCGAACGCGAACGTGCCGATATTCGTCACGCGACAGCGGTCGAAGCGGCAGTGCCGCGTCCCGGCCATCGTAATCGCCGCCGGCACGCTGGCCGAACCCTGCCGGTCGTTGGAATTGCCGGGCGGCAGTTGCCAGTTGGTGTACAGGAACCCGATGCCCTCGAAGGCCACGTGCTCGACGTACTGGCGGCTCCCGGCATCGCCTCGGAGATGCAGGAAAGCCGGCGCCACCGGTGCGATGACCTCGGCGCTGCGCAAGTCATCGCCGGGCTTCGGGATGACATAGAGGACGCCGGTCTTGCGATTCAGGTACCATTCGCCCGGCTCATCCAGCCCCTCGAAGACGTTCTCGACGATGTAGCGGGCCCCGTCTTCGCTGAAATCGTCGGTGAATACCTTGCCCGCTTTGTGTTTGAAGGTGACCAGATGCTTCTCGGTGTCGATCGAGCGGATCGGCAGGTGCGAATCGGTCCAGAAATGGTAGACGATCACCTCGACATCGTCGAGATTGGTCCAGTGCGGATCGAGATCGCCCGGCTTGAATTCGAACGATTGACAGTCCTTGTGGTAGTGAACCGTCTTGGGAGTGCCTTCCGGGCAGCCGGCCACACGCAGGAAGCCCTCGTTCGGAATCCGCGCCCGGCGGTACTGGCGGCCGTTGACATAGAGCTGGCGGAACGTCCACTGTCCGGCCTGGACCGCGGGGATCGGCACGCTCCAGACCGCGCCGGCGCCGCGTTGGAAACCGGTGAGCCTGCGTCCTCCATGGATGACAGGCTGCTCCTGTTGGTAGGCCCGATAGACGATGGGACAGGCGGCGCTGCCGGAATCGGCCGGCTCCAGCGTGAGCGCATCGGTGACTTCGTAAGTCCCGCCGCGCAGGTGGATCGTAATGGGCCGGTCCAGTCCGCTGGTGCTCTTGAGATGACGCACGGCATCCCGCGCCCGCTTCAGCGCTCGGAACGGCCGCTCGATCGTACCTGTGGCCGTGTCGCTGCCGTCGGGAGCGACATAGAAGGCCTGCTCACCGGCGGCCTGGCCTGGGTGGCTCAGAGCCAGAAACAGCACAAACGCAACGGCCGTTGCGGGGAAGATACGCGGCATGAAAGTCCTCCTTTGCTCGGTGCCATTCAACCGTTGTGACCACATCGGTCCCCGGACGCCCGCTGGTATACCATGAGGCGGCGAGGTTGTCCAATGAGGCCCTGCGGCTTTCCCACAGAGCACCTGCCGCCCGTTGCCCCGTGCCGGGAGGCAATTTGGGCATGGTTCAAGAAACGGCCTTCTCGGGTACCAAAGGATGGGTGGCAGCGGCAAGCGCAGTCTTCGGAGCTTGCCGATGGTTTTGCCTCTGGGCCATCGGCAAGGCCTGCGCAAAGCCTTCGGCCTTGCCGCTGCCACCCACCCGGACTTTTACCCGGTTCTAACCAGGCCGCAATTTGCGCTTGGATTGGCCGGGCAACGGCGGTACATTTTGTTCGTTCGCCCGTCGGCGCGGTTGCCGGGCACAGGTCCTATGGCAGATGTGAGAGGGCCAGATGATGACGAAGCATGACTCGCCCGCCCGCACAAAGTCGTTCCCGAAGCTTCTGTTCGCGGTCGTTATAGTCCTGGCGTTCAGCGTACCCGGCCTCTGTGCTCGGAAGGAGGCGGCCACTGCCGGGCCGGTGTTGCCGCCGGGGAAGGTGCATCACTCGTCGGAGTTTGGCTGGAGCGCCCAGCAGGACGTCACCAAGGAATTCGCCGGGCTGCTGGCCGGCGGCAAGCTCCAGGCGGGTGACGAGCTGGTCCTCGATCACACCTACCGGATCAGCGGCAGCCACAGACTGCCCGACGACTTCACCCTCTCCGCGGCTCAGGGGGCCGGGTTCGACGTGACCGACGCCGTCAACCCCGGACACAACCGGCCGCTCCTGGAACTGGGCAACCACAACACGCTGCACAACCTGACGATCACGTACCTGAACACCCCCAAGCTGGGCCCGACGGGCGAGCAGCGCGACGTGCACTTCACGCCCCGGCTCGGGATTCAGGCGCAGGGCAAACACGATCTCCTGCTCCGCAACTGCCGGCTGGTCGGCTCGATCGGCCACCATCTCAAGCTCACCGATTGCCGCCAGCCCCAGGTCATCGGCTGTCACATCGCCGGCGGGCACTGGTCGGTGTACCTGATCGGGAACGTCACGGACGCGGTGTTCCGGCATTGCCTGATCGAGAACTGCCAGGGCGACGGCATCAAGACCGGCGGGTCGAGCGGCGTGGTGCGGGGCGTGCTGGTGGAGGACTGCGTCTTTCAGGACAACTTGCGGGACGGCATCGACACGACGGGCGGCTTCAACGACTCGGTCGTCCGCAACAGCATCTTCCGCCGGCTGGGCGTATCCGGCATGGACATCAAGTCCCACTACGAATCGAAGACAGGACGGATCGAAGACCTGGCGCCGGAGAACATCGGCATTCTCATCGAGAACTGCCTGTTCCACGACACGCCGAACGCCATCGTCCTGACTACGCTGGACTGCGGCCGCCGCAGCGGGCCGGGCCGGGAACTGCTGAACGCCAAGAATATCAAAGCCTATGCCCCGCACGACATCGACATCAACAACTGCATCATCGGACACGCGGAGAAGCCCCTGCGCTCGCGCCGCGAAGACGGTTACGGCGTGGACTACCCGAGCGGCGACGGAGAACACATGCGGATGGTTTTCCTGAAGGACGCGTATGCGATCCGCTACCGGGACGCCCGCTTTTCCGGCGCGCGGATCAAGCCCGTCCAGATCAGCAGCATTGGCGGTTCGAGCCACCTGTCCCAGGAAGCGGCGGCGGCCTTCGAGCGAAGCATCACCGGCAACGTCCTCGCCGAGCCGGCCCCGCCGATCCCGCCGGGAGTGAGGGAGGTTTCCTTCGCCTGCGGCCCGCAGGCACAGGAGTGATGCCGTCAGGCCTTGTGCTCGGCCGGAGCAAACCGCGGATTTATGATTTACGATTTATGATTTGCTCTGCGTCCCGGCGTCCCCGCGCGATTCTGCGTCCCCATCAGTAGTCGGGAGCCGGTTGTCAGTTCTCCGTTGTCAGTTCCCGGTGGGCAGTTGTCAGTTGTCCGTCCCGGCCTGCGGCCGGGTTTTGTCCTCCCTTGACGCTCTTCGCGGGCTTGGCGCGAGAACCGTGGTTCCCTCCGCCGGGGGCGGCTGGGGCCAAGCGATGGGCGGAGCCCACCCT